>JBBIQC010000201.1:1646-7730 GCA_037442585.1 Oscillatoriales cyanobacterium bin_317 | reverse complement strand
AGGCGGCTGAAATCATGTTTTAGTTTCGCATGGATCGCAGCATTCCGTTGGTGGATCAAGCCAGGATTAGTAGGGTTTGAAGTCAAAGCACTTTGCATTAGGATCTGAGTCAAATGTTCCTATGGTGGCTCATGTCAAATTCCACTTCTGCTCAATCTGTTTCCGGCGAATTGCCACTCGTCAAAATTTTGATCGTGGAAGATGACCCCATGATGCAGTTAGGGCTGGAACAAACCCTGGGGGATCATTCGCACTTTCAGATTGTCGGTCAGGCCGCAGACGGTCATACTGCTGTAGAAATGGCTCAGCAACTGCAACCGGATGTGATTGTGATGGACATCGGGCTACCCCGGCAAGATGGCATTGCTGCGACTCAACAAATTAAAGCCGTGCTGCCTAATGTGCGAATTGTGATGCTCACCTCTCATACCACGGAAACTGAAGTGATTGCCGCTCTGTCCAGTGGCGCAGACGCTTACTGTGTCAAAGGGACGAATGTCGATCGCCTGCTGGCCGCGATCGCAGCTGCACAAGAAGGAGCTACCTATCTTGATCCCCAAATCGCCCGCCGTGTTATTGACCACCTCAAACTTCCACTATCGAGCGCACCTGTAGGCCAGTTGTCTCAGCGGGAGTTAGATGTATTAAAGCTAATCGTAGAAGGTTACAGCAATCAAGAAATTGCGGCGGCTCTCTATCTCAGCCCCAATACCATTAAGACTCACATCCGGGGGATCATGAACAAATTAGCTGTAGATGACCGAGTTCAAGCCGCTGTAGTAGCTCTGCGTACCGGCTTGATTTAGCTGGTTCAGTGCTTAGATACATCCAACTAGCAACAGATTAAGAGTGCAAAATCATTATAAAGTTCAGGGGTTTCTCGATTGCCAAAGCTGGTTGTAAATGCTTTAGATGAATACCTTTCAGGAAACTTACCCTGGCAAGCAGAGCCTTATTAATTATTAATATTTTACTGTCACAATGTTTGTAAGTGTTACAGATTTTGTTCTCTACAATGAAAGAGACTGGGGTTTTTCTAACCATGCAGATGCCCGACTACTGCTGATCTGCCATCTGCATGGTTCCGGGAACCCCAAAATGTTTACCTCGTCTTAGCGCAGACTGACGCAGGTTTGCCATGGCTCAATCTATACCAAATCTATATTTACCTCCTCAGGTAAATTTATTGCTTTAGATTGAGTTGAGTGTCTGGAATCCCTTGTTAAGTTAAGGTATTCCTGTAAAAGTGAGCACATCAAGCTCACAGTTGCTAATTGAATGATTGTTGCTGGATGGGAAAGATGAAATTCGACGACATTTACAAATTTTTCGAAGCTCCGCCACCGTTCTATCTGAACAAAGAACTGGCTGTTTGCTACGTTCTGGCGGTTTTAACTCGTGGCGATTCCTACGGAACTGAATTGATTCAACTGCTAGAAACTGAATATCCGGCTTATCGGCTTTCGGATACGGTTTTGTATAGTGCCTTAAAATTCCTGGAGGAAGAGGGCATGATTACAGGCTACTGGAAGAAGGTTGAAGGGCGGGGACGGCCTCGTCGGATGTACCAGATCCAGGCTGATGCAGCCCAGCGTGCTCAAGATTTGGCGCAGTTGTGGTTGAACTATGTAAAAAAGTACCGCACGGCTCCCCAAGCCCCGGGATTAGCCCATAGTGGTACAGTCTAGTTCCTGCGGTTCATGGACATTCCTGTTCTATCGTCAACATTTCTGTTGACGATGCTTCTGGGTGTGGGGCTGTTCTTCTTTATCCGGGCTTCGGTTAAAGATCGGACTCAATCTATCCGATATGGGTCTGATTTGTCAGAAGAGTCCCTTATACCCCAATTACAGCGATACTTTGCAGAACGCTCCTATCAACTGCAAAACACAGAAGCAGTCCCTCAGCACTTTGTGTTCGAGGGGATTGTTCGACCCAGTGTTTTTCTGGCTGTGTTTTTAACCCTACTGGCTACCATTGGGCTGCTTTGTTTGGCTCTGGTGCTGGCGATCGCCTTTCCTCATCTGTCCGGCGCACCTTATGCACTGGTTTTGCTCTCCCCACTTGCCGGTTTTTTTTACTGGCAACGAGCAAAACGTCCTGAGCAAGTTTTACTAAGACTTGAATCTGACCATGATGAATTGCCCCAATCATCATTTCAATCCTTCATTACAATCACAGCCCATCGGGATGAATTAATTGAGCTAGAGCGTGCGCTACCCCTTAAACAAGCCCCGTAAGTGTCGCTGATGAATATTGAATAAGCCCTACTCATGAAGTTGAAAAACCTTTGAGTAGGGCTTATTGATTGAAATCATGAAACCGATTCAGACTGATGCAGACCTAACGAAGTGAAACCGCCATCTCGGCTGGTTCTTCCTCTGAGGGCCTCAAACTAGGGAACAGAAAATGATTTTCTTCGACGTATTGAGCGCCGAACAATCCTTTCTCTGCCCAGAAGTACCGATCCGTGGTATGCTCGTTACGCTTAACCAGCAATAGCGCCGGAGGAACAATTCCTTCTGCATGAATGAACTTCCGAGCGGCTGTTACAGGTTTGTCTTCGCCGCACTCAATGCTAAATTGAGGTACGTTCTCCAGAATCCGACGACCCTCCTGCCGACGACGGCTTTTACGCTTGCGTCTCCTAGCCAATCCTGCTACCCCCTTACTAGATGGACAAGTGTAGTGATGGTTACAAAATACGACGCTAAGTATATCGATTTGAAGCTAAAATTTCAATTTGTCTTAACCCTTTGATACAAACATTAAATTATTCTAAATCAAAAAATTAACTTTCCTGATCTATAAAGAAGTCTAAAAATGGAGAATAGGATTAGCGACCCCTAGCTCAGGGGTATTTCGTTTCAAGGTAGTTTCGCGATCGCTAATGGCATGTTGATGCCCGCCAGTTCTGAATTTGTTGCCCTCTGTCGCGCCCAAATTGGCATTCTCACCCAAGCCTTGGGAGCGTCGATCGCAGTCGTCTACCTCACACAAGAACTGGTAGAGGGATCTCAAGCTTCCCTGGTGCCCGTGGTTGTCTATCCAGAGGGAGGATTGGGAAGAGATACTTATCAAGGGTTATCCCTGCCGCCAGTGGTATTGCCCAAGGATACGATCGCTCAGTTACCCGCCAACGCCCAACCCCTTGCTTCATCACCGGAACCTTCAGCCCTGACTCCAAGGCCCCGGTTGCCAGGCGGAAATAGGGCGTTACCCAGCGCTCAGAGCCATCCAGAGATCGACCTGCCAAATCTGGTATTGCCAGGAACAGCTCTGGTAGAACAACGGCAAATTGCCCTGCCCCTGGTGCATGAAGAGATCATGATGGGGGTGCTGCTGGCTCGACGAGACGATCGCGCCTGGCAGAAATGGGAACAGGAGCAGATTGAAGAAATTGCCAAAACCCTGTCGATCGCCTGTGTGATGGATCAACGTTACCAGTGGCTGGCCCAGGAACATCAGCAAGAGCATCTGATGCAACGGCAGCAGCATGATTTGATGGATAACCTGCTGCATCAATTTCGTAACTCCCTGACTGCTTTACAAACCTTTGGCAAATTGATCCTCAAACGCCTGCAACCGGGGAATCCTAACCGCGACATCGCCGTCAATCTGACGCGGGAAACCGAACGATTACGAGAGCTTTCTCAGCAGTTAGAGTTCGTCTTGAAGGCAGGCTACTCTCCCTCCTTGCTACCGCCAGCCAGTTCATCTCCTGAGCAACCTGCCGATCTGGGAAATGCGGCCCTGGAAGCCCCACCCCCTGCCTCCTTACAAAATACCGGGTTCCTACCAGGAATGCGGTTGCCTGTGGAGCGGTGCCTGGTAGAGGACATCTTAGAACCCTTACTGTCGGCGACCCAGACGATCGCGCAGGAAAAATCGCTGACTCTGCATTCCGTTGTGCCAGACGACCTTCCCCCCGTGTGGGCCAATTCCCAGGCATTACGAGAAGTGCTGAACAACCTGTTGGAAAATGCCGTCAAATACACTCCTGCAAACGGGTTGATTCTCGTCCAGGTGGAGGCAACAGAGACTCAACCCTGGCTCACTATCTCTGTCACCGACACTGGGCCAGGAATTCCAGAACAGGATTTACCCCATATTTTTGAACGTCATTTTCGGGGTGTTCAGGCTCAAGGGGAGATTGGCGGTAGTGGTCTGGGATTGGCGATCGCCCAAACCCTGATCACTCAAATGCATGGCACCATTCAAGTCTTCAGTCCGGCGTTACCGGAGTACCTGAACTTTCCTGGTGCTGTTCTGCCATCCGATCGGGGACCAGGAACTAGCTTTGTAGTCAAGCTGCCTGTGGCGTTGGAGGGAGAGGAGTAAAGAAGTGAGGGGGTGAAGGGGTGAGGGAGTGAAGCTTCTAGCTACTCCTCTACTCCTTTATTCCTCCACTTCTTCACTAAACACTTACTGAATCACCAAATCCGAGTTCAATGTCAGGTTCAGATCCGCATTGGGATTGACCGTGAAGAGGTCAATGCGATCGGCAAACAGAAGGCTTAATCCGGCACCTACCACGGCTCCGGGGATGAATTCCCAACCTTCGATTTTGCGATCGCCCGTGACGGCTGCAATGCCCAATGCCGCACCTGCACCAACCAGGGTGCCAGCCACGATCTTGCCAGTGGAAACGCCCTTGCGGATCTGTTCAGTGGTGGTAATCAGGTTAGACGCGGCATCGATCTGATACCGTCTGCCATTGGGTAGCACCAGTTCACCCGCGACAAATTGCACCCCCTGGGGAGTAGTTCTCAGTTGACCGATCACATCACTGCCTGCGGGAATCAATACCTGACCCTGGGAAGTGACCACGTTCTGAGCCACCTTCATGGTCAGAGGAATTGGTGGCTCGTTCTTCGCTAACAACAGTCTATCCACCCCTGGATATCGAATGGGAATGACGGTGCCTGCGGGAATTCTGATCCCCACCGGGCCTCCCACAATGTAAGGGGATTGCACGGGCGGCAGTTGTCCGGTGCTGACCAACGCCTGATACACAAAAGCCGCAACATCGGCACGGCTGGCGGTCTGGTTAGGATTCAGGTAGCGAATATCGGGATAATTGACCACCATCCGGCGTTCTGTGGCAGCGGCGATCGCAGTACGAGCATAGGGAGGGATAGTGCTGGCATCCGCGAAGATGGATAGAGTGGTGTCAATGGGTGCCGTAGGGAGATACCGCAGGCCACTGGCTAGAGATACTAATACTTGAGCACGGGGAATATTTTCTTCGGGCCGGAAGTTGCCACCGGGATAGCCGGACATGAATCCCATTGTATAGGCTCGCTCGATTCCTCCCCGGTTCCAGAAATTCGGCGGTACATCTCGAAACTCGATCGGCTCTCGAATTTTGGGCATATTGAAAGCCCGATTAAGCATGGCCGCAAATTCAGCCCGGGTGACGGGTTGTTCTGGGCGGAAGGTACCATCGGGAAACCCCACCACAATCCCACGTATCGCTAATCCATAAATAAATGGGGCCGCCCAATAGTCTCTAGACACATCAGGGAAAGCAGTTTGAGCAGCAGTTTGGGCAGAGGTTGGGGCAGCCATGACAAACGGCGCAACTGTCCCTGTTGTAAGAGTCAGGGCAACTAGCAGAGCCGTCCCTGATTTCAAAGTACTGGATTTCACCATGGGTGGATTCTCCGAAAATGGGTGATTAGCAGCGTCTTTAAAGGGAGCGCTCCTGCCATCCTGAAACCGTTCAGCACGGTAAAATAACAAGACCGCTATCCCAAACGGGTTGTTAAGGAACTTTCTGAATCGGGGACATAGACCAGGAAATACCTTAAATTCCCCTGCTAGACTGAGCTATTCCAGAAAGCATATTAAGGATGCAAATGCATGATACTCCCAGAAACGCTTACTGAACGATTAATCGACGTTCACTTTGGGAGTATCAAAGTTCTGCTGACCCCAGAGGCTGCTTTTTATTCTTAAGCCTCGATAATCACCCGCAAATTTCCGCGTTTTTTAGAAACCCGGCAGGCCGTTGCACCGTTGGCCCGCTCAAATTCCAGGTCTAACAGGGTGGGGCCAACCCGGAGATTATGCAGGGACAGG
>JBBIQC010000201.1:0-1630 GCA_037442585.1 Oscillatoriales cyanobacterium bin_317 | reverse complement strand
TGGGTCAATAATGCGTAGGGTATTACTGGGAGCATCGGGCACAAGGTTGACCATCATGTGTAGTAATTGGAAGATGCTGCCCGTAGCCCATGCTTGCGGGGTGCAGGCGACTGGATATTGCACCGGATCACTATCGTCGGTACGCTCAAACCCGCAAAAGAGTTCGGGTGGACGTTGATAAGGCTGGCGCTTGGTCATATCCAGAATGCCTTCAGCCAGTTCCAGCGCCTGGTCAATCAGCCCCAGAGAACGTAATCCCATGGCAGTTAAAGCATTGTCATGGGGCCAGACGGAACCGATATGGTAGCCCATCGGGTTATAGGCTGGAGATAGGCTGCTGAGTGTGCGAATTCCCCAACCATTGAACATATCGGGTGCCCGCAACCGTTCAGCGACACTGTAGGCTTTTTCCGGAGTGAAAATTCCCAGGCTCAGACAATGGCCCGGATTAGAGGTGATGCTGTCTACGGGTTTGCCTTCCCCATCCAGCGCCAGGGCACAGTAATCCTGGTCTTCCATCCAAAAATCCCGGTTGAAGCGGAATTTCAGGTCGCGGGCTTCTTCTTCCCAGCGATCGGCCAGGTCAATTCGTTTCTTCATCCGGGCAATTTGAGCTAACCGAACCTTGGCCGCATACACATAACCCTGCACTTCACAGAGGGAAATCGCCCCCTGAGCCAGTTGCCCGCGACGATTGACAATGCAATCTCCGGAGTCTTTCCAGCCCTGGTTATCCAGCCCCCGCCGAGATTTACGGAAGTAGCTCAGGTAACCGGTTTCCTTCATGGTGCGATCGATCCAGTCCATCGCCGCCAAGGCATTGGGCCACAGGGCTTCCAGGGTTTCCTGGTCAGCCGTCCAGGCGAAATGCTCGGTATACAGCATGATCCAGAGCGGGGTCGCATCCACGGTGCCATAGTAGGGTGTATGGGGAATTTCCTGACAGCGGGCCATCTCACCAAAGCGAATTTCGTGCAAGATTTTACCCGGTTGCTCATCTCGCCACTCGTCATCTTCTTGCCCCTGGTAATAAGCCAGAATTTTCAGCGTTTCACGGGCAATTTGCGGATCCAGCATCAATACTTGAGAAGCCGCAATGATAGAATCCCGACCAAACAGCGTGGAAAACCAGGGAACTCCAGCAGAAAGCGCTTTGCCCTGGCTAAAGGTTTGCCGCAGGAGATAAATATCTTGCTCTGCCCGCTCAATAATTTGATTAAAGGTATTTTTGTCGGCGCGAATTTGCGTCACCTGTTGCCGCCAGGTTTGTTCTTCCATGACTTCAGCGGCTTTGGCCTGTCCCAGATTAACGGGAGTGCTGACAGTAGAAGCCGATCGCCCATTGATCAGCATTTGTAGCCGATAGCCGAGAAGTTGCTTCTCGTGGGATTGCAGTTCTAATCGCCAGATCGCTGTATTGCCTTTGAAGTAATCGGGGCAACGGTTCACAAAGGAAATTTGAGACTCCATGAGAGAACCATCTAACCCCTGATAGGCGAGGATCAGTTCAGAGGGGGAGGCAGTGGCAGAGGGGGAGGGGGAGAGGGAGTGGAAGGGAATGAACTGAGAGGCTTGGGTCGTTGCTTGAGGGTCGTCTGCGATCGCGGGGTCGTCTAGCTGAGGGGCTTCA
>JBBIQC010000200.1:3496-7770 GCA_037442585.1 Oscillatoriales cyanobacterium bin_317 | reverse complement strand
AGAACCGGGAGCAAAGTTAGCCGCGATCGATAAGCAAACCCGGGAAACTGGCTGGGAAATTCGTATGGCTCCCTCGACTTATCGCAAGGCAACGATCGGCGGCTTTATTGGTGGCGGCAGTGGCGGCGTAGGGTCTGTCACCTATGGGCAGTTACGCGATCGGGGGAATATTTTGGCGCTGCGGGTCGTAACGATGGAAGATGAACCGCAAGTGATTGAGTTGCGTGGGGATGATGTCTATAAAGTGGCCCATGCCTGGGGGACGAATGGTATTATTACCGAACTGGAAATTCCCCTGGGGCCTGCCTATGCCTGGGCAGAAGCGATCGTCGCCTTTCCCGACTTTATGACCAGTGCCCGGTTTGGGCAGGCCCTCAGTAACAGCGACGGCATCATCAAAAAACTGGTTTGCATCTGTGCCGATCCGATTCCCACTTACTTTGCCGCTTTAAAGGGATTTATCCCAGCGGGAAGCCATGTGGCCCTGGTGCTGGTGGCTGAATGTTGCCTGGAGCCGTTTGGGGAGTTAGTCAAGGAATTTAACGGTCAACTCTGTTATCAGAAAAGCGCTCAGGAGGCCAGCAAAGGCATTACCCTGGTGGAATATTCCTGGAACCATACCACGCTCCATGCCCGCAGTGTGGATCCCACCCTCACCTATCTCCAAACCTTGTTTCCCGATGATCCAGAACTCAAGGTAGTGGAGCATCTCTATCACCATTACGGAGATGAGGTGATGATGCATCTGGAGTTTTTGCGAGTTGGGGGTACGGCCCGTCCGGTTGGATTGCAAATTGTGCGCTACTCCACTCCTGAACGGCTACAGGAGATTATGGATGATCACGAATCAGTGAATGCCTATATCTTCAACCCTCACACTTACATCCTGGAAGCAGGGGGAAGGAAGACCGTAGATGTGCAGCATTTGCAGTTCAAAGAAAAAGTAGACCCCTACGGTTTACTGAATCCAGGAAAAATGCGTGCCTGGATAGAAAAGCAGCACCCGAAAAGTTACTAAATCCTTACGGGATGTGTGCTTAGCCTGTGATTGTGTTATGCTCGAGCGCAGTAAGGATTATTTTCGGTTGTTTAATTCGCTTCACAAAAGTTTGCGGCGGTTCTCCGAATTTAACTCTTCGTTTTTTTTTGACTTCGGAGATTGACCATGTCAGTTTATGTCGGTAATTTGTCCTATCAGGTCACTCAGGACGACCTCATTGAGACGTTTTCTGAGTACGGGAAGGTTGTCAATGTGCAGCTTCCCAAAGACCGGGAAACGGGCAGAATGCGGGGGTTCGCCTTCGTTGAAATGTCTTCGGAAGATGAGGAGACTGCTGCAATTGAAGCTCTGGATGGGGCTGAGTGGATGGGACGCGACCTGAAAGTAAATAAGGCTAAGCCCCGGGAAGATAGACGCTCCTCAATGGGTGGCGGTAACAGAGGAGGTGGTAGCTTCGGTCGCAGCGATCGCCGCTACTAAATGCTTCAGCAATCATTTGTAGGCTAAGTTAGCAGAGCCTAACCCATGTTGTTTCAGGGAATGGCGCATGGCTAACGTCACGCATCCTACATCTAAGTTCTGTCTATCTATCTGGCAGAAAGCTTCCTGTCACTTTAATGTGTGTTTGCTGTGGCTTGAAGCTTTCTGCTTTGTCTTCGTTCAAAAATCAGCCCAATCATCCAGGAGAATTGCAACATGACTCAGATAGTCGTTGGGGAAAATGAAGGGCTTGAGTCGGCGTTGCGTCGATTTAAGCGTCAGGTTTCCAAAGCGGGAATTTTCCAAGATATGCGGAAGAATCGCCACTTTGAAACTCCCCTTGAAAAAGAAAAGCGGAAAGCGATCGCTCGTCGGAAAAAGCGGTTCCGCTAAGCTTATTAGAGTATTAAGCAGGTTTAGATCTGGTGCTAGTCCACGATACAATAAAGGACTCCACAGAAGCATGGCAGTAGGATCCATGAAGCACACGTTATCAGTATTGGTTGAAGATGAAGCCGGGGTTCTGACCCGCATTGCTGGATTGTTTGCCCGTCGCGGTTTTAACATCGAGAGTTTGGCTGTAGGCCCAGCAGAACAATTGGGGGTCTCTCGCATCACAATGGTTGTTCCCGGAGATGACCGGATCATTGAGCAGTTGACCAAGCAACTGTATAAGCTGATCAACGTCTTAAAAGTGCAGGATATTACAGAAGTGCCCTGTGTTGAGCGGGAATTGATGCTGATGAAGGTCAATGCCAATAGCTCGAATCGTTCTGAAGTGGTGGAACTAGCTCAGATCTTCCGGGCGCGAGTTGTCGATGTCGCAGAAGATTCATTAACTCTGGAAGTGGTGGGCGATCCCGGTAAGATGGTGGCGATCGTGCAGGTACTGAATAAATTTGGCATTCGAGAAATTGCCCGCACAGGTAAGATTGCGCTAACTCGTGAATCGGGGGTCAATACTGAATTTCTCAAATCTCTGGAATCGAAAGTTGAGGGAGCGGTTCGTTAGGTTCCACCTCTATTTCTATTCCCTCCTCCCACGTCATTTATTGGTTAACATCTCCCTCCTTGCTCCGGAAATCCTGGGTTGCTTGAGACTGAAATCCGGAGTTAGATAGATCTGTATAGGCTGGAGAAAGACGATGGCAGGACAGATTTTGGGCGATCGTTATCAAGTCGAACGGCAGATTGGCAAGCAGACTGGACGTTGGACTTTGCTGGCCCGCGATCTGCAAACTCAGGAACAGGTTGTCCTCAAGCTACTGTTTGTGGACGAAAACCTGGAATGGGATGATCTGAAGCTCTTTGAGCGGGAAGTTGAAATTCTCCAGTCCTTATCTCACCCGTCAATCCCTCGATACCTGGGATATTTTGAACACGAGTTACCTAATGCCAGAGCGCTGGTTTTGCTCCAGACTTTTGTAGATGGCAAATCTCTGGAACAGTGTTTGCAACAGGGTCGGTTATTCAGTGAAGCAGAGGCTAAGCAATTGGCAAAAGCACTTTTGAATGTGCTTATCTATTTGCATAACCGATCGACCCCCATCATTCACCGGGACATTAAACCCAGTAATATTCTTTTGGCAAACCGTCAGCTTTATCTGGTGGACTTCGGCTCTGTCAAGCGGATCTCTGGGAATGACACCACCGCTTTTACCATTGTTGGCACTTATGGCTATATGCCTCCTGAACAGTTTAGCGGGCGGGCAACCCCTGCCTCTGACCTGTATAGTTTGGGAGGAACTATTCTGGCATTGGTCACGGGAACTCATCCTTCTAGCCTGTCGCGATCGGGAACCCGCATCGATTTTAGTCAGATTACAACCATCACGCCTGAGTTTGCCGATTGGTTGAGTTGGCTATATGAGCCAACCTTAGACCGTCGGGTCAAAACTGCGCAGGAAGCCTTACAGGCTCTCACTCAAGGACGGCAGGCTGTTTCCCCTGATTCTGCCCCTGCGATCGCTCCCGTTCAGCAACCTGCCGACACTAAAATTACCATCACTAAAGAACCCACGTTTCTGGAAGTGAGTTTGCCCTCCCGTCTAGGACAAACTCAATTGCAAATTGATCAACAGCAGATTACGTTGACCAACAAGCGCTTAGGGATTGCTACAGGTCGGCCTCAAGTCATCCCCCGTAAGGAGATCACTCGCTTAGAATGCCGTCCTACTCCATCCCATTCTGCGTCTTGTGAAGAACCCTCTCTGACTTTGTGGGCAGGAACTCAGAAATATGAGCTAAAAGGCAATCCGCCCCTCACAACTCAGGAAATCAATTGGCTGGCTTATGAACTGTCAACCTGGTTAAAAGTACCTGTGGTGTAGGGGAGGGCGAGCAGTGGCAGGTGAAGAGATGATGGGATGACGGAGCAAGGGGCGTGAACAGGTCTTCTGTCTCATCCTCTCACCCTCCCACCTATCTATCCCTCTTATTTCAGAGATTCCACGATCGCAGCCCCAACCATAACGCACAGAATCAGGACAATGAGGGGCACTACGATGGTTGATATCAGGCTCATCAGAGCCTGAAGTACTTGAGGAGCTTGCAGACTGGCAGAGACGACACAGGCGATCGCAAAGCCAATCAAAAACAAGAACAACCACTTCAGTGCTCTGAAACCCAATCGGACAACGGTACTGTAATCGTTGGAACTTTCATTGCCAATCTGAATTGGACGCTGAACCCTCATACGATCGCGCTCTTCTAATTGCTGCTGTAATCGAAGTAGTTGAGCCTGCATTTGCTGGTTAGCGTGCTGCATAGTACGCATCTGCTCAATGAGCCTGAC
>JBBIQC010000200.1:0-3436 GCA_037442585.1 Oscillatoriales cyanobacterium bin_317 | reverse complement strand
AACAGAGGGGGGGCCTGGGGAACGCATGACTTGAACTCCTGAAAGATAGGCTTGATAAAGGCTGCCAGACTGTTTGACTGCCAAAAGGGTTCCTTATGCGGATTAATACAAACGGGTGATGTGCTTTTCCCAAATTGTCTCTGATAAATCAACAATTCACCCGTTAAAAAAGGTCGGAAATTGGATTGTCCCCAACGAGATGGAGCCAAGGCAGAAGTCATCCCTCATTTGTTGCCTGTAGTAACAAATGAGGGATCAGAAGCGGGCTTTCTCTCAATCAGAAATTTCCCTGATTGAGGGGAGAAGTGGCACAATGATAAGTCTGTGAGTCGTGGCTAACCATTCTTGAATACCTCTTTTTCCTTCCAACTACAGACAACTTGCCGCCATACCCATGCCAGGGTTGGAGTTTTCTCAACACCACATGGCCCGGTAGAAACTCCCCGATTTATGCCCGTTGGCACATTGGCTAATGTGAAAACCCTCACACCGGATCAGCTTCGGGGGACAGGGGCACAAATGGTACTGGCCAATACCTATCACCTGCATTTGCAACCCGGTGAAGGGATTGTGGCGGAGGCAGGAGGGCTACACCGCTTCATGGCCTGGGATGGTCCCATGCTGACCGATTCCGGTGGATTTCAGGTATTCAGCTTAAGCGAGATGCGGACGATCGCCGAAGAGGGCATCACCTTCCGTTCCCCTCGGGATGGCCAGATGATTCACCTCTCTCCCGAACGCTCCATTGCCATTCAGAATGCTCTGGGAGCCGACGTAATCATGGCCTTTGATGAATGTCCCCCCTATCCGGCCAGCCGAGCAGATGTTATCGAAGCTACAGGGCGTACCTTTCGCTGGTTGAAACGCTGTATTTCAGCCCACGATCGCTCCGATCAGGCATTGTTTGGAATTGTTCAGGGTGGCGTGTATCCCGACTTGCGAGAGTTTGCCGCCAAGCAATTGGCCGACCTGGATTTGATTGGCTACGCGATCGGCGGTGTCAGTGTGGGCGAACCCCCAGAACTGATCGAACGCATTGTCCAGGCCACCGCCCCCCTCCTGCCCGCTGAAAAGCCGCGCTACTTGATGGGTGTAGGAACGCATCGGGAAATTGTGCAAGCGATCGCCGCTGGTGTGGATCTCTTCGATTGTGTGATCCCCACTCGTCTGGCTCGTCATGCCAATGCCCTGGTTCAGGGAGAACGCTGGAATATGCGAAATGCCAGATTTCGCCAGGACTTCAGCCCCTTAGACCCCCAGTGTGGCTGCTATACCTGTCAGAACTTCACCCGCGCATACCTGAGCCATCTGTTGCGATCGCAAGAGCTACTGGGCTACACTCTCCTCTCCATTCACAACATCACCGAACTGGTACAATTCACCCAACGCATTCGACAGGCAATTTTGCAGAATCGCTTTATAGAAGAATTTGGACACTGGCTGAAAAGTTAAGAGTGAAGAGTGAAGAGTGAAGAGTAGACTTCTTGCAAATTAGAAAAAACGTCGGATGGGCCAAGGGAAACGCCGTGCCCATGCTGTAATTGTGGCTGATTTGAATAGGCACGCCAAGCTCTGCCCATCCTACTGATGATGATTGAGTCTAATAGGCAAGAGTTCCAGTATTTCTGCCATTTATCATTCGTGATTCATCCTTTGCAAAGGACAAAGGACAGAGGACAAAGGACAACTCTTCACTCTCAACTCCTATGTCCCCTCGTCATGTTACGATATATGGCAATTCTGAAGTCCGTGCGAGAGGTTTAATTCATGGAAGCAGCCCTGCTTTTAGCAAAACTGCCCGAAGCTTATGCAATCTTCGATCCCCTGGTGGATGTTCTGCCAATCATTCCAGTCTTCTTCTTGTTGCTGGCATTTGTTTGGCAAGCGGCTGTTGGTTTTAGATAAGTAAAAAGTTAAGAAAGATTTTTTTAAGGGCAGGTTTTTATCTGCCCTTTTTTGTGTCCCTTTTCTGTGTGATGCGAGACGCAAAAGATGAGACAGAAGGGGGTATCTTCCTTCTTGGGGATAGGTGCAGGTCATGCGAGACTGGTTACACCTTAGTCCTCTCCCGCTGCCTTTTACCTTCCCTCTTTACGGATCAAGTGAACATCCTTGTGTTCCCCATCCTAAGTACTTCAACTCGCTTCTATGCTTGAACTTTTGGCTGTACTTTCCGTTTCTGCAGCCGCAGGTATGCGGATTGCACTGCCACTTCTCATTATTGGATTACTGTACGGGGATGGTCTCTGGCCACAAGTGCCGTTACTGGCTCGCATTCCTCCTCCAGTGGTGCTGGCAGTACTGGTGAGCTGGTCAGTGTTTGAAGTGTTTGCGTCTAAAAATCGTACCGGCCAGCGCCTATTACAGAGTGTTGAATTACTATTCAGCCCCATTGTGGGAGCCATCTTGGGAATCGCTGTAGCCAAAGTAACGATTTCCTCAGCCTGGTTAATTGGCCTCTTGGGGGTTGTGGGAGGGTTGCTGGCACTGGTACTACAATTGGTTCAAATGGGGTGGCTCTACCGCCTGCAAAGCATTCCCCTGTGGGTAATTTTTGCTCAGGACTTGCTCTGCGTATTACTGGTCATTTTTGCCTTCGATGCCCCTCGTCAGGGTGGTCTGATTGCGCTACTCCTGCTCTGGTTAGCCATTCGCAGTTCTAAGGAGTGGCACCGCTGGTATACCGAGCAGGCCGCACCGAACCAGCGGAGAAACCCTCGCCGCTACAAACAGGATCCAGATTAATCACTCAACCAAGTGCAGTGAGCGAACTCGAGTGTTTCAAGATTAATTACAGTAAGCCGATCGCGTGTAATGGCCCCCGGCCTACGAGTAGTTCCAGCAACACAGCCAGAATCCCCAGCATCGCCAAACGACCATTCCAAACTTCGGCGGAAATGGTCATTCCCCATTCCCACCGTTCTTGAGGATACAGCTTCACCTTTTCATCCGGCCGAACGACCTCCGTAAAGTGGCAACTGGAGGCATTCAGGGCATCAGCCACCATAGCCGCCAGATCCTGAATAAATACTGGGTGAGTATTGAGTGCGGGAACCCGGTGGAAATTTTCGATACCAGCTTCTTCGGCCAGTTCTCGATATTCAATATCAATTTCTTGCAGCGTTTCAATGTGTTCCGATACAAAGCTAATCGGCACTACTACGAGGTCTTTGACACCCCGTTCAGCCAGTTCCTTGAGTGCATCATCGGTATAAGGCCGCAACCATTCCACTGGCCCTACTCGACTCTGATAAGCCAGGGTATGGGCATTAGGCCGATTCAAGGTTTGCATGATCAGGTGGGTGCAGGCTTCAATTTCTCGTTGATAAGGGTCGCCTGCTTCTTCCACGTAACTTACGGGAACGCCATGGGCACTGAAGAAAACGTGTACTTCGTTGGGATTGGGGAATTGATCCAGTTCCTGAGCAATCAGGTC
>JBBIQC010000199.1:0-7772 GCA_037442585.1 Oscillatoriales cyanobacterium bin_317 | reverse complement strand
CTGGGCTTCTGGACTCCAGAACGACAGGGGATCGCCCAGAAAGCCGCCAATGATTGGGCAAATTGGATTGCCGATCGCTGGAGCGGCCTGCAACTGAATAGCGCCATTCAGATGCTAGACAACGGCTTCCCTAGCCAATCGACTTTCATGACCAAACGGTATGTTGACGATGTAGTGGTATTTGTCAATGCCATCAGTTCAGGTGGACTAATCGGTGGGTATGGTGGCCCAGAATATGAATTTGGTGGCTGGATCACACCCAATGGCACGGGATCTATGCCACGAGTGGGACAGATTGCGATCGACACTTTGGTGAGCGACACTTACCTCTACAATGCCGTTTTACATGAGCTAGGCCATGTCCTGGGATTAGTGGGTATGAATTGGACTGGATATCTGCAAGAGGACTTGAGTACCCCACAAACAGCAGTCTTCAAGGGCTACTATGCCACCATAGCCAATGGTGGTAACCCCATCCCCTTACAATCTCAGGATGGCCCCAATTCCGTTACCGGCACCTACAACTACTACCATCCTGCGTCTCACGTGTTTTCCGTAATGTCCTATGGTTGGCTCTATTCAGTGAGTGGCCCAACGGCGATCGACTATGCGATGCTGGCCGACAGCGGCTATCACATCTATGGCATCAATGCTTAGGGAACTTCTAGAAACCCCGAAAATCTGTAGGGACAAGTTTAGCCAGAGGTTCTAACACTCAACCAGAATTTGCAGACAAAATCTGTCTCTATAGGCATCTGCCAGGATCACAATTTAATTGCGTCTAAAATCAGATCTTTTACTTTTTTCGCTGTAGCAGGAGCGAGTAAGACTCCGTTGCGGTAGTGTCCTGAAGCTAGAATTACGTGGGAATAGCCAGAAAGCCTTTCAATAATTGGGGCAGGGCGACCTTCGGGACGAGGGCGTAGTCCCTGCCAATGGTGCAACCGGGTCGCCTGGTGCAGAGCGGGACAGAAGGCGATCGCTTGCTGCATCATCTGTTCCAGGGCAACGGGATCGGGGAGGGGGGAGGGGGAATCCACAGTGGGAAATTCGACGGTGGCACCAATCCAATATTCGTCATTTCCCAGAGGCACCAAATGCACATCCTGACCAGTAATAACAGGTTGTAAAGTGGGATGGCCCAACGGCTGGGGAACTTTGACTCGCACCGCCTGTCCCAAGACAGGTCGAATATCTACCGTTTGCTGAAGCTGGGTAGTCAGGGGAGTGGAACCCAATCCGGCTGCGATGACTAACCAATCCGTATCCAGGGAACCTCTGGGGGTGTGAAGCTGCAGGCCGTTGGGCTGAATTCCGGTGACAGGTGTATCAAACTGGCAGCTAACGCCATTGTGTTGAGCCGCTTCAATCAGAGCCAGAGTAATGGCTGTAGGATCAACTTGTCGATCGGATGGAGAATAGACCGCCCCAATAATGCCGTCCAGGTTGAGTTGGGGGTAATGGGTAGCGAGGTAAGCCCGATCGCCAATCTCCAGTTGCCACCCCTGGGATGCCCGTAAGGAGGCCAGCGATCGCCATGCATCCAGGTCGTCACCCTCGCAGCAAAGGCGCAGGATGCCCTGGCGGTTAAACAGAATCCTGCGGCCAGTGATTGCTTCCAGTTGAGGCACCCATTCGTTGTACTGCTGGATGCCAAACAACCGCATCTGTAAGTTGTTCCCTTTGGGCTTCTGGCTGATGGCTCCCATCAACACTCCCAAAGCTGCTCTACTACAGGCTTGAGCCGGTTGTTGAGCATCCAGCACGGTCACCTTCAGCCCAGGAACCTGGCTAAGTTCAAAGGCGATCGCCGCTCCAACAATACCGCATCCAACTACCGTAACCCTCATTCCTCGCCTGCTGGAGCCAGTTCTTCCTCTACCGCAGATTCAGTGGCTTCCGGTTCGGCAACAGGTGGCGGTGGGGTTTCTTCCTTGGGGGCAAACAGTTTCAGCCGAGGCTTCTCAGGTTCGGGTTTGGCGACTGCCGCAGGCTTGGGTCGGGCCGCTTCGGGAACTAAGGCCAGAAAGGCATCAAAGTCTTTAATCATACTGGCATATTTTCGAATAGCGACCTGATAGTTCTTGTCTTGGGCGGCCTGATCGATCGCAATCAAATCATCAAAAACCGTCTTTGCCAGCGTCTGAGCACCCTTCTGAGCATCAGGCAGGAGGGTGCGGGAGAGATTCAGCATCTGAATTCGCAATTCTCCCAGCGGACCACGGATAAAGTTCCGGGTAAAAGTCCAATCTTTGCGTGTAATCAGGGGAGCCAGTTCTGGCAGGCGATCGCGCATCGTTTGGAGGTCGGCGGCATAAACCTGAATTTGTTCCAGTTGCTCCGTCGTATAGGTAGGAGGCTGCTTCACTTTTTTGGCCGCCTCTGCATGGCCGACATTGAGCAGAAATGCTGTTACCAGAGCCAGGAAGCAAACCACAACAGACCGATAGTTCAACATAATGCTAATTCACTAACTGTGATAGGTTTCTCTATATGTAGCAGATAAAGTAATGTCTGAAGGAAAAGGCAGTTAGCCAGGGCCAACTGTGAAAAAGCTACTTGAAAGCATGAGAATTCGACTCGTAAAGTAATGTATCTCAAAATCTGTTTGAACGCCCGCCTGAATCAGTAAATTACATCAGGTCCCTTGCAGTAAACAGCCGAAAGACTGATCGCTCAATTATGATCAATGGAGCGACGATAAATATCTATGGTGGAACGGGAACAGTTTGGGCAGATCAATCGCCGATCGCTGCTGGTGGGAATGGCGAGTTGGGCCATCGGTCAGGGGCTACTGGGATGTAGCCAACAAAATTCTATACCGTTGACGATCGAGATGCTGCGGGCCTCGATTCCCGCGCAACTCCTGCAACGGTTTCGCCAACAGATGGAAAAGTCAACACCGTCCGTTGCCCTCAATGTTGTGTCTGAAGCGCAACTACAGATCCTGTTTTCCCAACTGCAAAGCTGGCAGCAATCCGGCCAACAACCCCAACCAGCCTCATCCAGATCCTGGTTCGAGCAAGTTCCCTTTCTGGGTAAAGGGAAAACAGGAATTCCAGATTTGGTGACATTGGGCGATTTTTGGTTATCGAATGCGGTGAAGCAGGGGTTACTGCAACCCTTTAGTGAAAGCGATCGTGCCAGATTAACGAGTTGGTCTCAACTGGTTAACAATCCCAAGTTGTCAGAAATCCTGCTGCGAAACGACCAGGGACAGGTGGATGCCAAGGGACAGGTGTGGGGTATTCCCTACCGTTTAAGCAGTACGGTGATTGCTTACCGTCGAGACATTTTGCAGCAACGTGGATAGCCACCCCCAACCGACTGGCAGGATTTATGGCGACCTGAGTTTCGGGGGCGTATTTCCCTGCTGAACCAACCCCGTGAGGTAATTGGGTTAGCCCTCAAGAAATTGGGCCACTCCTACAACACCGAGGACTTAGCCGCAGTTCCAGATCTAAAGCCAACGTTGCAAGCTTTGAATCAGCAGGCCAAGTTTTACAGTTCGGATGCCTATTTGCAGCCTTTGATGCTGGACGATACCTGGATTGCGGTCGGTTGGTCGCTGGATGTGCTGCCGTTGGGCGATCGCCTGTCTAAAATTGCGGCGGTGATTCCCCCATCAGGGACAGCCTTGTCTGCTGATTTGTGGGTACGCCCCCAAACCGCTGTAGCGAAACTATCCGCTCCCGCTCTCGCCTGGTTGGATTTCTGGTGGCAACCAGAGATTGCCGCTCAATTGTCTTTGCGAACCTGGGGCATTTCCCCCGCCTTACTGGGCAAGCCTTTGGATCAACTGCCAGAGGACTTAAGAGGTAATCCGCTGCTTTTCCCAGAGGGCAAAGTTTTGCAGGCCAGTGAATTTCTCAAACCCTTGCCAGAAAAATCGTTGCAGCAATATCAACAGTTTTGGACTGAGATGCGATCGCCCGCTGCGGCTACTTGACGGGCGTAAAGTTTCTTCTCAAAAAGGAGCTCGTCCCCGTCTCAATGGACATGGTGCAACTGAGTTGATCGGCGATGGGACTGCGAGAATAATTCATCATTTCGGGTTGCAGCAAGGAACTTTCGGAAAGCTCCGTCGATAGTTGCAGTAGACGCAGATCCAGCTTACTGAAGTCACAGGTAAAAGCGGCCACGATCGTTGCTTGACTATCAAAGACGCGAATGTTGTAGCCATACCCACGGACGATCGTACTGAAGCGGTTCACAAACTCATAACGCTGCAGATAATCCAGCGCTCCCCAAAACTGCCGATCCACCATCAGGTCAACCCGTCCTGCCTGCCCTTGCTGAATCGGATAAGCCAACCAATCAATAATCAACTCCCTGCCAAATTGTTGATTCAACTCCTCGGTATTGGCAACAACTTGTTCCTGTACCCACCAGAGGCTGGGAATAGTAAGATGGGTCGGAGAAATTGTGTTGGAGGTCACTACTCCCGGTGGAGTTTGGCCAGGTTGGAAGGCTTTCACATCTAAAGGAGGCTGACTGGGCAGGGAATTGTTAATCAGCGGCAGCGTTCTCTCTGGCTCGGCAGCCAGCGATCGTCCTAGCCCACCCAGCCCACTCCCCCAGCAGCCCAGAAGCAGCACTGGAAGCAACATCCACTGCTTCCTTTGCGGCCAAAGCTTTACAGTTGCAGGTTGTGATCCGCTCTGCCTTGTCATCCCTACAGCATATAACGGCTATCCTGCCACTCGTGACTTTCGGCCAGAGACGTGCCCCGCTTGTGCCAGGTAATCTCGCCACGAGCCGTGCGGATCAGAGTGTGCTCAACTTCATCGACTAGATTAGCCCAGGACAGATCCTCTGACCCCAGCAGTTCCTTCAATCCTCTCAGGGCATCCTGTGGCCCCCGATCGACTTCCAGTCTCAGTGGTGGGGAACTTCGCAACGGATCGCGCTGAATGGCGGCTAGTGCTTGACGAACCGCTAGAGCAATTTTGGGTTGCATTTCTCTCGTCGCCCGTAAGCGCTGTTGTTGCAATCCTTTCTGGCTGGTGGCATAGAGAGGCGGTAATCGATTCAGGGCGTAGGCGATTGCTTCAGATTTATTAACATAGTGGGCGATTTTGGACGGTAGTTGCTTTTGTTGTTTATCAACTTCTTCAGCAACCAGCACTTCCATCACGTTCAAATACGTTTGGGCAGGCTGTACGATACTCATAATTGAAAAGCAGTGAGTTAAACAGGAACAGAAGTAGAAAAGCTGAAAATCACCACAGTACAGCTTTCAGGCACCCTATTGAAATTGTACGCAAACAGATCACAAGCGATGCATTTAATTGCACTGGATTTAAACCTTGTCCAAGTCCAGAACCGTAGTTTCTCTGATCGGAAAACGACCGTTCTCTGGCTGAACTTGGTTTAATCTCACAGCCTCATTTCATCTGCAAAAATGATTCGCTCACTCCTCAATCAGCTTGATTGCGGCACATTTCTCTTGGTAAGTAGCTTAATCTTTAATTAAAGCGCTTCTATCACGTTCGTCAAGCGTTTTTATTGATATCCTCGATCGCGCGATCGCCTATCCCAGTCCCCTTGAGAGGATTTGTCAGAAATTGTGTGGGAAAAGCGCCATTCTAAATTTCAGCTTATACAATGATGCAACACTCTAGAAGCCAATGGTTTGGCCTGCTCACCAACCTTCACGACCTGTGCTCAATTCAGAGCCTGGACAGAGTTGCC
Organism: Oscillatoriales cyanobacterium bin_317; assembly: GCA_037442585.1. Classification (GTDB taxonomy): domain Bacteria; phylum Cyanobacteriota; class Cyanobacteriia; order Leptolyngbyales; family Leptolyngbyaceae; genus Leptodesmis. The sequence goes on along the minus strand of JBBIQC010000199.1, from coordinate 2,078 downwards.
AGCAGCTTCGCCATTTCTAACCAGGACGCTTCTCAAGTCATCAGGGCATCCTTATTACTTCCTCCCAACCGTTGAGAGCATGTCAAGCCGAGGAATCGACCGATTTTATCCCCAACTATCCTTAACAGGTTTTCGCAGAACAGTGATTCGCAGCCGCATTGGTTCGCGATTAATGCAGGGAGCTAAGCGGCTGGGTGTCCCACTGCTTTGGGTCGGTGTGATTGCCTTCTGTGGAGGAACGGGATATTCCGCTTTTTGTTGGTTAGCTGCTCCAGCGGGTAATACCGGGTGCGATCGTCTCTGGCTGTTCTCTCCAGATGCAGACAAGTTATTTTGCGCCGAGCAAGCCGCCCGGTCGAAGAAAGTCGATCAGCTTCTAGCAGGACTGCGGCTAGTGGACGGCTGGCCTTCTGACCATCCTCTGCACCAGGAGGTTGCCAAACTGCAGCGGGAATGGACTCAGGCTCTTTTGGCGATCGCGGCACAGAAAGCCTCTAATAATGATTTAAAGGGGGCCATTCAACTCGCCCAACAGGTTTCTGCCAATAATCCTCTTTACAAAGAGGCTAAAAAAGATATTTCCGATTGGGAAAATAATCTGAAACAGGTGAAAGCGATCGAATCCGATTTGCGAGTGGCGCTTTGGAGTAGAGATTGGGCAAAGGCCGAAGCCCTGTTGAAGCAACTCCCAGCTCAGAAAAACGATTATTTACAACGCCAGGTGAACCGCTGGGAAGAGCAAATCGCGACGGAACAAATTGCTTACCAACAGTTTGAGCAAGTGCGTCAACTGGTCACTCCCAATGCTGCAAACCTGCAAGACAAGGTTGAAGAGGATGCCACTAAGATCGGGGAGGCCATTCGGATGGCGATGCAAATTTGCCCCAATCAATACAGTCGGATTGATATTCAAAACTCGATCGAGCGCTGGAGCTGGTTACTGGCAGAAAAGGCCAGAACCGACCTAAAGCAGGGAGATGTGGAAGCCGCGATCGCTGCAATTCAATGGATTCCTGACCATATCTCCCTCCCCAGTGATCTGAATCAGTTGCTCTGGTTTGCCCGTGCCCGTACCTTAGCCACAAATCCACCACCCAAAATTCCCACCCGGGCTGACCTATGGACTGTCCTGACAACACTCGCGGCCATTCGCCAAATTCCCGCCAATAGCCCGTTTCACACTCAGGTGCAGTCTTATCTGTCCCAGCTTGAAGCCCGGTTGCAGGACATGACCCAACTGACTCTGGCGCAAGCAGTTAGTAATGTGCAGCAACTTCCTACCCTGATGCTGGCAACACAAATGGCTCAAACCATTACGCCCGATCGGCCTCACCGCATCTACGGCCAATCCCTGATTGCGGAATGGAAGCAGGACATGGAACGGGCAGAAGATCGTCCTTACCTCTATGGGGCCCAACAACTGGCGGCTTCAGGAACGATTCCAGATCTGCAGGCGGCGATCGCTCAGGCCAGCCAGATTTCGCCGGGACGAGCCTTACGCCCAGATGCTCAAGCGGCCATTTTCACCTGGCAACAAAAGATTCAAACCGTTGAAGATCGACCGGTGCTGGAGCAGGCGCGATCGCTGGCAAAACAGGGCAAGCTGCCAGCCGCGATTGCATCAGCCCAACAAATTGCTGCTGGTCGAGCACTGTACCCTGAAGCTCAAGCGGCCATTCAGACCTGGACAGCCACTCTGCAAACAGCGGAGGATCAGCCCATTTTGAAGCAGGCTAATGCTCTTGCTGATCAGGGTGATCTGGGAGCCGCTCTGGATCTGGCCTATCAAATTGCTCCTGGACGAGCGCTCTACGATCAAGCCCAAACCGCAATTGCCCGCTGGTCTGCCCAACTTGAAACTACCCGTCGGTCGCGACGATCGGCCCGGTTTGATGATACTGACCGCCGCGATCGCTCCTACCCCTCTCCCTTACGTCGCCGCTAGTAGGGGTGATTGAAGCGAAGCTGTCATGAAGTGCAATTAGGCTGAAACTACTACACAGCAAGGGTTTTGGAGTAGGTAATTTGTACTAAAAATTTTGTCGTATCCCCAAAATTGCCTTGACTGGTTAACGAAT
>JBBIQC010000198.1:0-7780 GCA_037442585.1 Oscillatoriales cyanobacterium bin_317 | reverse complement strand
ACCCTATTCTTCTATAAACCTTCCTATCCTCACAAATGGATAAAGTCGAGCTCAGAGGATGTTTGAGAAGTCTAAGCGGTGGAGTGATCGGAACGGTCAATTGACAGGTTGGCGCAAACGGTGGAATATGGGCGAGATTTCTGAGGAAGAGTTTGAAGAGCAGGAAGAGATGCTATTACTGGTGATTCAGGAATTGGAGGAGCGGCAACGGCAAGTAGAGGAAGATGACGATCAAATGATGGAATGAGGGGCAATATCCATAAGCTATTTTTCTAGAGGCTCATGGGATTGTTTTCCAAATCTGGTTACTCTGGCCTTGGAGACAATTCATAGGGTAGAATCCAATATCCGTAATTATGCTCATCCTCCTCCATCATGAACCGGGGGTTGTGCCTGCCAGATTGGACTATCAATGAATCATCTACTTGAAAAAATTACGAAGAATCATCCAAAAGATGGTTCTAATTTTCTTCACTATCTCTCGCTTCTAATTGTCGTATTCGGCATTGTTGTTCGGTTGGTTCAATATTTCAGTAATCGCTCCCTCTGGGGCGATGAACTAATGCTGGCGTTGAACATTGTAGACCGATCTTACCTGGAATTTCTTCAACCGCTAGATCATATTCAAGCGGCTCCCCCTGCCTTCCTTTGGGTAGAAAAGCTCTCAGTCCAATTATTAGGAAACAATGAGTATGCGCTGCGATTGTTTCCTTTAATCTCCGGAATTATTTCACTCATTGCCTTTTATCAGTTAGGACAGTGGGCACTATCCCCGATCGCGCTCCCCATTGCGCTGCTACTGTTTGCCTGTTTAAGGTATCCCATTTACTACACCACTGAAGTGAAGCAATACTCCAGTGATGTCATGATAGCCCTGCTTCTGAGTTTGCTGCTGATTTCCCTGTGGGGTCAAATTCTTGGGAAGGGCCGCGCGCTCTTACTGGGGGTAATTGGAGCCGTGGCCGTGTGGTTTTCCCATCCAGCCATCTTTGTATTGGGGGGAATAGAAGCTGCCCATCTGATTACTGCTGCTCCAGAGAAACGAAAAGCCATTTTACTGAACCGCTGGCCTAGCTATTTACTCTGGTTTGCTAGTTTCGCGATACTTTATGTCCTACTTACCTCAAAAGTAGCCGCCAATCAAGTCTTGCGACAACAGTGGGGTAAAGAATATCCAGGCTCAGTTTTTGACATCGTGTGGCTACTCGACTCATTTGGCCGCTTTTTTTACAGACCAATGGGTTTTCGTCAGATTAACGATGGCATTGCCTATCTTGCATTTGTAATTGGCTGTATTGTTTTTTATAAAACCAATAGGACAAAGTTCTTAATTCTAATCTCTCCAACCGTTGCTACCCTGGTTGCGACTTACCTTCATAAGTATCCCTTTCGAGGACGTTTAATTTTATTTTTAACTCCGTTTTTTATATTAATAATTGCTGAAGGAATTGCCTGGTTATTATCTCAATGGCACCGAAAGAAAGTTTTTACAATTTTGGGAATACTGCTTGCAGTTATCCTGCTTTTACCACCCTCAATGCGAGCAGCAGATCTGATCGTTAACCCAGAAAAAAAAGAAGAAACTCGTTCCGTATTTGAGTACATCAAAACTCACAAAAAACCGGGGGATTTGATTTATTCCGATCGCCTGAATCAGTTCAACTACTATGGGAAAATGTACTTTGGGTTTTCTGATGCAGATGCGGTTCCTGTGTTTCAAGACTTTTGGCATCCCAACGGCTTTTCTCAACAAAGCTGGGAAGACTTCAAACGCAAAGCGAATCTGCAAAGTCAGCAACGAGTCTGGTTTTTGTTCACAGCATTGATACCACCAGAAGAGGCTCAGGTCAAGCCGCGTCTAGATCAGATCGGTCAGGAGCTAGATTACTTTAAGCAACCAGGCTCTTTCACTTATCTGTACCAGTTGAAGTAGGTGAGACGCGATCGCAAAAAGAATCCGCATTTCAAGCCCCTCGCCTGTAGGAGAGGAATTCGGGAGAGGTCGGAAACAGTCATGTTCGAATTCGCGTTAACCCCGATGGGAGGTACTTCCACATTTCAGGCGAATCATTTCCCAGACGTAAACGTAGGAGACAAAGAACATCACCCAGGACACCTGAATTTTTTGCTCTAGCGTCTTCAAGCGTCGATCGAGGAAAAAGTTAAAACCCAGCATGGCGATCGGTGCAGTTAAATATTTCGCGACACTCAAAGTAAATCGACCATTCCGCTTCCAGAAGGAAGGCTCTTTCTGTTGTAAGTCGTAACGTCCACCCATAATTCGCCGCGCTCTTGAATAAAGCTGATCCAGAGAATAACGGGCTGGATGATTAACGCAGACGGTTTCTGCGTACCGTAGGGTATACCCTGCCGCAAATACGCGCTGGCCCCATTCGCGATCGCCATTCGATTTCAACGTGCTGTCAAACCCCCCAACCTGTTGCAAAACTTCAGTCCGCGTAAATACATTGGCTGTTGCGCCGAAGTGGTGCGTTTCCACAAATTCTTTTTGCGCCAGGGGATACCAGAGGCTTTCATAAAGTTCAATCGCTGTCGGGCGATCGACTGCCTGAAATGTCGAGTTGATCTGACCAGCGACTAATCCACAATTGGGGGTTTGCTGGAGAATGGCAACCCCCTGCTCAATCCAGTCTGATGCTGGGACACAATCGGCATCGGTGAAGGCGATAATCGAACCCTTTGCTAGAGAAATCCCTCGATTGCGAGCGGCATAGGAACCCGGTTGGCTTTCATAGGCTAAAACCGCCTGTGCAAACTGAGCCACTACTTCGGCAATATTCTCCTCAGCGTCAGAGCCATTGTCCACCACGATCACTTCATATAAGTGCTTGGGATAGCTCTGCTTTTCCAGTGCTTCCAGACATCGCTGTAGCCCGATCGCCTGATTGAAGACCGGAACAATGACTGAAACAAAAGGAGAGGATGGCTGCGTCATGCTAATTACTGGGACGGTGTTTCCTGGATAGGGAACTGAGCGCGGCACCGATTCGCGATCGCATCCAGTCCCATTCGCGATCGCTAAATTCCCCTAGCAGCAACAAACCCAGTGGAACGAGTCCACCTAAGACCAGCAGTTTGACAACCAGGAACCAACCGGATGTACTCCATAGGTTGGCCACTGTAAACATCAGACCACACAACAAGAGACTTCTTCCCAACGAGGAGAAAGAAGGCAAAACTTTCCAGAGCGAGTAGATCGCCAGGATGGTAGCCAGAGCCGCTAAGCTGGCAACGGTAGTACTGGTGATGGCGGCCCCCATTGAACCAAATTTTGGGATCATCCACAGATCCGCCGCGATCGCCATGGGAACCATCGGCCCAGTCAGGGCGATCGTCCAGTTGGGCTTACTGGCTGCCGTAAGAATGCAGGTTGTCACGGTAATCATCGCCATAGCGACCGCTCCAAAAATTAACAGCGCAAAAATTGGGGCGGCTGGTAGGAAGGTCGGACTAAACAATAGTTGAATAATTTCAGACGCAGCACCGGCGCTTAAGCCTGCAAATGGCAGCAGTAGGAACACCAGCCGCATGGCATCTCGTCCTAACTGTTTGGCTTTGGCTACTTCTCCCACTTTCAGGGTGCGTGTCAGGGTGGCCAGCAGCAACGGCACAAACGCCAGGGTAAACAGACTGGGCATCAGAGAGAGGTTTTGCGCTGTTCCGTAAAAACCAGCCTCTGCGGTTGTTCCACCCAGCAGTTTGAGCATCAATAAATCCAGTTTGTCGTAGAACCGCAGGCTTAAGGCCAGCAAAAATAGGGGCACAGCGTATCCCCAGAGCTTTCGCATGGAAAAGCGAGTGTGGCTGATCAACGGGGGCGCAACATAAAAGCGACAAACCAGTAACTCAATCAAAGCTGAACCTGCACTGCCAAGAATGGCTCCCCATACAGATAATCCTGCGGCAACCAGGGCTATGACCAGGATCATACGAGCAATCCAGCGGGTTCCTGTGACGATCGCCCGTTGTGAGAATTTACCCAGTCCCACCAGAACGCTGCGATGGACATAGGCAAGGCAAAAAATGGGTACCTCAAAGACAAAAAGCCGCAAGTAGGTGGCCATTCCGGGTTCACCCAATGCCTGAGCAATGGGTTCAGCCAGTGCCCAAACGATCGCAACGGCCAATCCTCCCAACAGCAAATGTAATTGGAGAACGGCTGAGGCTACAGGTTGCCAGTCTTCGGCTTCACCAACGAATTTAATCGTAGTGCGCGTGAAGGCCGAGGTAATGCTCCACCCAATCCAGGAGACGATCGTGGTTGCCAGCAACAGCACCCCATAGCCATCTGGGCCTAATTGGCGGGTCAGAAAAGCGGCGGTCAATAAACCTGTGGGGAGCAGTAGCGCTTCTGCCAGAAACACCTGGAGCGTCCCTGCGGCCATGTGGCTCCCAGAAGGAGCAGGCTGGGGGGGTGAATTTAAGGTCGTCGGCTGACCCATTTCAGGGAGTCTCCCAACTGACTTCGACCCGGCCCGACGGTGACAGGAAGTAAGCTGGGTGGAAGTAGGCGATCGCCAGTCCCGCCCAGAAGAGCAGCACAGAGGCCAGCGCGATCGGGGCGGCCAGGGGGAGGTACAAAAGGCGACCAGGCTGTTCGATCAATAGGGTGATTAAGCGCTGAAGTGCAACCTTAACTTTCAGCAATGCCAACGCTAGACAGACAAACAAATCTGCGATCGGATGCACCGCTGCTTCCTTGCCATCCGTTCGCCGCAGCCGATAAATCATCAGCGCGTCATAGCCCAGCAGCAGGTATCGCCAAAAAAAGTGAGCTTTACCATTGGGGGCTGCATGACAGGCACGGGCCTGCGGTTGTTTCCAGATAGGAGTTCCCTGCTTCGTAAATGAGCTGGCGTGAATGGAGCAATTTCCCCGATAAATGGCCATCTCTGTGGGAATCGGTTGCTGCAGCAGAAACTGCCGCCGAAAGGCCACGTTGTTACAGAAGTAGTAGGACGTTTTCTCTAACGTGGCTTTTCCAGAAAAGGGGGGAAAGATGTAGGTGAGCGAAATTCCCAACGCATAAGGGCCTGCAGCGGAAGTTCTGGTTTCCCCTGCCACTACTTGAATGTTGGCATCTTCCGAAAAGGGCCGCAGCAGGCTACTTAACCAGTTCGGCTCATAAATGCAGTCAGAGTCAGCGAAGACGATGATGTCTCCCGTCGTCAGGGCTACCCCTTTCATCTTGGCAGCATAGTAGTCGGTATCCGCTTCGATGGATCGAATCGTCAGCCAGGAATAATCTTGACTCAGGCGATCGATCAATTCCTGGGGAACATCACCACTTTCCAGAATCAGGACTTCGCGGGCAGTCGTTGGGGGCAAGTCTTGAGCCGCGATCGAATCCAGCGATCGACGCAACCCTTCGAATTCGGCACTGGATAAGTTTTCAGTCTCAACGATGACTGAAAAACTCAGTTGTGCAGTTTGTTCAAGAGGTTGAGTGTGGGTCATAACTGCTCACCTGTAATAGGGTTAATTCCAACGTCCTCCGCCATACCCATTGTCTACGGCACCTTATCTGGGGAAGGCTGGAAGGATCCCATTGGCACCGTTTCTTCCAAATCCTCACATATAAACTTATGCAGTACAGTAGTCGGACGCTTGGCAGTCCTAGTTCTGGGCCGTGTCTTAGAGCTGAAGGGGTTAGAAGATTGAGATTGCGACTTCTCAACGACGAAATCCTCGTGGTAAGACCGCTCAGTATTCACCATCCACAGGTCGTGCTCTTCTCCCAAAAGGTTACGAACCGCCAGCATTGCCGTTAGCATTGAGTGATCCTGATTATTGTAGCGGTGCATGCCATTTCGCCCAACCGTTTGCAAGTTGTCGAAGGCTTCCAGATAATCCTGAATCACTTGCAAATGTTGACGATATTCCGCGTCATAAACAGGGTAGGCCTTCCGTTGGCGGATAACCACCCCATCCTCCACATCGCCCGGTCGAATTCCTAATCCCAGATCGATCGCTTCCTGACTGGCCAAGCGAATCAAATCCGTATCAGACATCTGCCAGAGGGGATCGCCTTCTTTGCAGAAGTACTCCATTCCCAGGCAGGTTTTGCTGGGATCCGGAACCATTGCTGGACTCCAGTTTTTGAAATTCTGAATTCGTCCAACCTTAAATTCTGGACTATGGACGTAAATCCAGTTATCCGGGAAGAGATGCTCCCGATTGATCACCAACGACACAATCAGAAAATCTCGGTATTTGAGACTGCGGGCAGCATGAAGCACTTCCTTTGGAGGGGCTGGATCCAGACAGCGCAGCAAAGCAGTAACGGGCATACTGGAGATGAAATGGTCGGCACTGATTTGAACGGCGCGATCGCCCTGCTTGACCGTCACTTGCTTGATCCGCATCCCTACTCGTTCGATCCGAGTCACCGTGGTATTCAGATGTACTGGGGTTCCTTGAGCCTCGAGAATTTCCTGGCAGCGCTCCCACATCATCCCTGGGCCTAATATCGGATAGTTGAACTCCTTGATCAAACTTTTGGCATTTTGACTGCCAAAGAGCGCGTTCATTACCGCACTTTTCAAGGACATGCCCTGAATTCTTTGAGCCGCCCAATCCGCTCGAATTTCGCTGCAGGGAATTCCCCAAACTTTTTCAGTGTAGGTTTTGAAGAAAATTCGGTATAACCGCTCACCAAAGCGATCGATAACCCATTCCTCAAATGTTTCTGGTTCCCTGGTTAAGTTCAGCTTGCGGCTTAATCTGGATTTTAAGTAACTCAGCAAAATCAATGTACTGGCAGTGATTCCCAGGTTAGACAAAGCATTGAAGATGGACAAGGGATAGCTATAGAACTTTCCTCGATAATAAATCCGCGATAGGCGAGGAACTTTGATAAATTCATTCCCCAGGATTTCTTCCCAAATTTGTTGCACTTCGCTGACTTTAGTAAAGAAGCGATGACCGCCAATATCAAAGCGATATCCCTTATAGGTTTCAGTCCGAGAGATACCGCCCACTTTATCGGCCTGCTCTAACACAATGGAGGGAATTGCTCGTTTGGACAATTCGTAAGCGGCTGTCAATCCAGCGGGGCCAGCACCCACAATTACAACGGGATAATGCTTCATTTCAAACCTTCAGTTGAACCAGGGGAATTAACACTTTTTGCTGATTGAAACCATCAAAACACATTAAAGGTGGTTTAGAAGAAATAATTGCTATTTGGTTTTTGCTGATGATTGTTGAGTTGAAATATGCATAGTTAGTGTTATACAGGCGATGGTTTTTGACGACTCAGAAGATGTCGAACTGTGCCAATAGCAAAGGCCAAACCGCCATAGAAGAAGTACAACCAATGCCAAAAAACAACCTGTACCGTAAATAAGAGTCCTCGTTTCTGATAGAAGAAACTGTACAATCGCCAGTTCAATATCAAAAGAATAAGACCCATTCCCAGGCCAATCAGCCATGCAGGAAACCACCACCAGCCAGCAATGAAGCAAAGCAACAGAGCGTAGGTACAGACCAAACTGAAACGGCTCGAATGTTTTAAGTTGAGGTCATTATTAAACTGCTGATCTCGCCAAAGCAACTCAGTCCAGGGAATTGCTCGATAAAAGATTTCTGCCCGCAGCAGAGAGCCAACTTTCCAGTGCTTGAGATGTTTGACCTGAACAGCTTTATTTAATTGAATCTGGTAACCAGCACGCTTTAGCCGATACCCCAGTTCAATGTCCTCAATGGATGGGTAGCGATACCGTTCGTCAAATCCGCCCACAACCCAAAACGCTTCGCG
>JBBIQC010000197.1:0-7808 GCA_037442585.1 Oscillatoriales cyanobacterium bin_317 | reverse complement strand
TGGACTGGGGGCACACACCTTCAGCAAAATACTGCCCGCAGCGACAACGAACGCATCCGTCAAAAATTCCCGCCGTTTGTACCGTCTACCCATCTGATTGCAACTCCTGCTCAACGTTGACTGCCAGTCTACATCAACTGCCAATCTACAGCGATCGTGATTCGCGATCTGCTAAGTAGATTGCCACAATTCCACCCAATATTGTCCTGCTCCCACCTGCTGACGTTCCATGTTACCCTGATGACGCTGAACCAAAGGACGGTTTCACAATGGCACTGACGGCTTCAACCATGCTGGAATTGGGTACCCCAGCCCCTGATTTTGCCCTAGTGGATGTGGTGTCTGGACAAACAATTTCCCTGGCAACCTTCGCTGATCAGCCTGCTCTGCTCGTTATGTTCATCTGTCGGCATTGTCCCTTTGTCAAGCATGTGCAGACTGAACTGGCCGCCCTGGGTAGGGATTATCAGGGCAGAGGACTGGGAATTGTGGCGATTAGTGCGAACGATGTTGTCAATTACCCGGAAGATGCTCCTGAAAAACTCAAGGACATGGCAAATACCCTGGGATTTACCTTTCCCTTCTGCTATGACGAAACCCAGGAAACTGCAAAAGCCTATACAGCCGCCTGTACACCGGATTTTTTCCTGTTTAATCAGGATCGCCTTTTGGTCTACCGAGGTCAATTGGATGACAGCCGCCCCAGTAATGGACTGCCGTTAACAGGAGCCGATTTGAGAGCCGCGATCGAGGCCAGCTTAACCAACCAACCCATATCCCCGGATCAGAAGCCCAGCATTGGCTGCAATATCAAATGGAAACCAGGTGGATGATTCAACAAAAGAAGGCCAACGAGGGGAGCGATCGAGGAATTAGGAACTGAGAATTATGAATTAGGAATTACGAGCCGATATCTCTTAATTCCTAATTCATAAGTCCTAATTCCTAACTCCTAGCCTTTCGCTGCCTGACGACGACGAGCTGCGGTAATCAGGCCACCCGCTGCCAATGCACCCAGAATGGTGGTGGGTTCAGGAACGGCCTCACCGTTAATGCTGGCGGCACCAATTTCGGCTCCAATCAGTACAGGATTTTCCAGCACTCCAGCCAGTTCTGGGGAAACCAGCAGATTGGCCACCAGATCCAACTTCAACGTTTTGTCATCAAAGGACAGGCTGCTGGGAGCGGCCACATCAAACAAGATCGCGCCTGTAGTGATGGTATCCCTGACAAAGAAACCACTGGCGATCGCGCTAACTCGACCTGGATCAAATCCGATCGAGAAGTTACCCAGCTTCAGCACATCGTTAAAGGTGACGGAGCCAAGGTGTTCGATCGTGCCACTCACAGGGGCAAATCCCGTCTGATCAAAACTGAACTTAAAATCCGTAGCTGGAGTAATGGGAAACCCAACCAGATAAGCGCTGGATACCGGAGGAACGGTATCATTGGCTCCCGTTAAGGTCAGCCCGACACTCTCCAGAGTTGGCAAGTCAAGAAACACACTGGTAACTCCTGAAGCCAGTTGAAAGGTTGCAGCCTTTGCTGGCGCAGGCATGACCACAGTAGAAACTACAGTTGCGGTCGTTAAACCCAGGACGACAGAAAGCGGACTGAATTTCATGGAAGGCTCCTAATGATTGCGTGAGAACAACGAATCCGAATAACCACTGGAAGCTTCATCGAGTTTTTAAGCAATCCAGGTGACTTCTTCATAAAACTACAAACTTCCTGGCTGGAGAAATGCCTCTCTCCGCGTCTTTACGGAATCTTTAAACTGTTGAAATCCTTGCATAGAGCTTAGTCTATGCACTTGAGTAAAACCTTTGGCCTTTAACACTTTATGAAGAACTGTAAACTATCTCTTATTGCTTCTATCAACGATCCTGCTTCAGGCTTCCTTTAAAGAATTGGTTAAGTTCAACCGAAACTCTTGCCATAAAATTTCCGAATGCACAAAATCACAGGTATTGCTTGTGTTGCGATTACAAGAGCGGCCATACCAAAATGTCGCTGACTGAAAGAAAATGCTGTCTAAGCTAACGCTCTCAATCCTTGCTGTCTCAATCCTTGCTGTATAGAGGATTCTGCAGGTTCAGCTTCTCCAAAATTGGGGAAGGAGAAGCAGAGCAGAGCGTCATTTCAGTGTTATTCGCCATAGTAAGGGTTGCGTTCTATCAAACTGTCTTCAATTCAAGCATTCAGGCCACAGAGCGCTTTATGGTGAATCTTTGCTGAGGAAGATAACGAAGTTAACTGAAACAGCGTTTCAGTCATCCAGCAGTTTTTCCATCCCTACAATTAACATTGCCTAGAAGCAAGCACAGCAACCCGCATCAAGTGGGGTAGTTCGGATGAGACAAAAGTTAGCTGCTCGACTGATTAGCCAGTTCGTTTTCTTCGTCGATTCCAATCTAATTTCAAATTTAAGATGAAGAGTCGATTTAACCACTTTCTGCTGACATTCCATAGCAATGTCTATAGAAGATAAGGCAATCCAAAGACAATTGAGTTTTGGATATATTCTAATGGCTCTACAGAATTTGCAGAATTGATTGTGCAGCTATCTGACCTGTGCGAATGAAACTTTATCAGGGAGGGAAAGCATTGCTGACTCCATCATCAATCAGATTGATAGAGCCTGCTTTAGCGACTTACAGAATCAACAGTATTGATGAACTGACCAAACATATTCAGCTTTGTAGCCAAAAGCAGTTTACGGGTCGCTTAGATTTGCAGCCTCAAGGTCATCAAAACCCTCAGTGGAGTTTATTTTTCCAGCGAGGCTCTTTAGTCTGGAGTGCTAGTGAACTGCATCCGGTTCGCCGTTGGGGCCGTTTGCTATTTCAGCATTGTCCGCACCTCTTGGCTGTGGATGACCTTCAGCGAAAAGCCACTCAACTTTCGTGTGTGGATTATGGCTCCCTGATTGAACTGGTCAGGCAGGGAAAAGCTCAGCGCGAGCATCTGGTGGGCATTGTCGCAAGCAATATTGCAGAGATTCTGTTTGATATCATCCAGGTGATCCATCAGCTTGACGATCGCCTGAAAATGCAGGTGTCTTACCGACAGCTTTCTCAAGAGTTTCTCAGCTTCGTGTTGGTTCCCTGCTCGACGGCTCAGATTTGGCACCAGGTCAGCCAAATATGGGATACCTGGCAGCAGGCGGGTTTAGCCAGCTTTTCCCCTAACTTAGCGCCCGTAATTTGGGATACGGATGAACTGCGACAACAGACCTCACTGTTTGCTTACCACAACCTGACCAAGTTGGCGGATGGTCATTGGACGTTAAGGGATATCGCGATCAAACTGAAACAACCTCTCCTGCCGCTTACCCAATCGATCATGCCTTACGTGCATCAGGAGATCATGGGCTTGGTTCAGATTGAGGATATTGCCTATTTCGTTGAGTCAGCCTCTGGGCCGCTAGTCGCTTATATTGAGGACAGTCGATTTGATAGCGCCGCGATGAATCATATCCTCACTCAGGCTGGCTATCGATTCATTAATATTCAAGACGCAAGGCAGGCATTGCCAATACTGCTGGAGCAAAAACCTGCCCTGATCTTTTTGGATTTACTCATGCCAGTTGCCAATGGGTATGAGGTTTGTGCTCAAATCCGACGGGTTTCAGCGTTCCAAAATACGCCAATTATTATTCTCACCAGCAGCGACGGAATTGTCGATCGCATGCGGGCAAAGCTCGTTGGTTCTTCGGGTTTTTTAGCAAAGCCAATTAATCAGGAAAAAGTGCTGTCTGTTTTGCGTCAGTATCTACCACTTTAAAGACTGAGACAGTGATGTTGTTAGTGAATAGGAACATACCGTATGGCGAGAGTTCTGATCGTTGAAGATAGCCTGACCGACACCGAAATGCTGACCCTTTGCTTAAAGCGGGCTGGTCTCACTGTGAGCAGTGTGACAAATTGTGAGGATGCCCAGCTTAACCTGCAATTTCAGAAACCAGATTTGGTGATCCTGGATGTAATCTTGCCAGGACAAAGTGGCTTTGAACTTTGCCGCAAACTTAAATCCAGTTCTGACACCCGCCACATTCCAGTGGTGATTTGTTCAACGAAAGGAACTGAAGCAGATAAACTCTGGGGAACCATGCTAGGGGCAGATGCTTATCTTGCCAAGCCAATTGATCAGAACGAGTTGACAAATACAGTTCTCCGATTAACAGCTTAGGAAGGTGACGTGGTGGTGCAATCATTCAATTTAGAGCTAACCCTGAGCAGTTCACTGGATGCACTGACATTAAATCCGCTGCCTGCAGAAACTCGACGACCCCTGCTCCAGTTTCCATTGGACTTCCAAGATAATGCGCTAATTCCCCTAGAACAAATTACAGAAGTTTTCAGGTTAGAGAGTACAGACATCTTGCCAGTTCCTGAGATGCCCAGTTGTGTTTTGGGAATTTGCAATTGGCGGGGAGAAATGCTGTGGCTAGTGGATTTCAATGACTTGATTGGTTACTCATCTCCCTTGCAGCAAGCGCCAGCACCGACCTCGCTACTGGTGATGGTTATTCAAGTCGATAACCAGTCTGTAGGCATTGTGGTCCATCAAGTTAACGAGGTTGAGCTACACGATCTGCGATCGCTGCAGGCTGCACCTCCAGGTTTGTTTCCTGTGGGGCTGCTGCCTTTGGTTGCAGGCATCTTACCGGGGTGCAGGGATGCGGTATTAGACATCAAAGCGATCGCCCATTGCCCGTTATGGAAGAACCATCTCAGAGAGGTCATTTGAAGTTGTTTGCCCTCCACTCCTCTCCCCTTATTCGATTCTTCAAGCAAGTTCTAGAGAATTCTAGCCCAAGCGAGAATGCTGACCAGAGCGATCTCGTTTCCCCTAATCACACCATGACTCCGGAGGTTTTCCCTGTGCAGGTATCTGATCCATTCCAACAAGTCCGTCGTCCTCTGTTCCCAGGCGATGACAATTCCCAATCTCAAGTTAAGTCACTACTCAGAGCCAATGAGAGCGCGGAATTTGAGCATGGGACTCCATCCTATCCAGGATGGGTATCCAGCTTAATCGATCGCATCCGTCAGGCCGAGACGATCGAGACTTTGTTAGAGATGACAGTCACTGAAGTGAGTCAACCGCTCCAATTGGATCGGGTACTAATCTACCAATTTCATACTGAGACTCAAGGGACTGTGCTGGCTGAGTCAATGGTAGAGGGCTATACACCCATGTTGGGGGAATCTCTACCAGCGATCGCGGTGGGACTGGACCAACCATTGAACAACCAGCATCTCCCCTTTGTGGCGATCCATCACATCGCTGAAAAATCCCTGACCCCCTACCAGGCCCAAATTCTGGAACGATTTCAGGTGAAGGCCAGTCTCACTCTACCGATCTGGATCGAGGAACAGCTTTGGGGCTTATTTGCGGTACAGCAATGTGATTCCCCCCGCCGTTGGGAAGATGCAGAGATCGCTTTACTGTCTGCGATCGTCACTGAACTCAGACTGAAGCTACAGCCCCTGGGATTTCGCAGCGAACAGCAGGTCTTAGCTCGCGTGAGTCATAAGATCCGGGAAACGGTGGATCTGGATGTGATTTTCCAGACAATTACCCGAGAAGTTCGCAAGTTTTTGGGTGTCGAGCGAGTGGCAGTTTGCGAATTCCAGCCGGATGATTCTGCCAGGTATGTAGCCGAGTCGAAGGCTGGGGAATGGCCCCCCATGATTGGCAATCGTTGGCAGGATCTATCTCTTCTGGAACGAGACCATCATGGCAACAATCAACCTTTCGTGATGGATGACGTTACCAAGGCTGACCTCAGCGATCGCCATCTCAATATGCTGGAGAACTTTGAGATTCAGGCTGGCGCGATCGTTCCCATATTTGAGGGTCAGAATCTATGGGGTGGATTATGTGCCTATCAGCATAGTCATCCCCACTGTTGGACAGAGCACGATATCAGTTTTCTGACTCAAATCAGTAACCAGCTTGGAATTGCCATCCAGCGGGCGGAATTGATGGCGGAAAAGCTTAAGGCTGAGACCTATAAGCAGGAACTTCCAGCTATCCTCAGCAAGATGAGTAGCACCTCCTACATCCAGAATATCTGTCAAACGGTGGTGGAAGAAGTTCGGCGGCTGCTCAACGTAGAGCGAATCTGTGTCTATCGGTTCCGCCCAGACTATTTTGGTGATTTTATCTACGAGTCTGAGTTGGCAGGATATCCCTCACTGGTGGGCAGTGCCTGGGAAGACACCTATGTTCAACAACATCAAGGGGGCAGACTTCGCAGGCAGGAACCCTTTGTCGCCGATGATATTTACACAGCGGGTTTGAGTGATTGCCATGTAGCGGCCCTGGAACACTTCGGAATCAAAGCCTTCATAGTTGTGGGTATCAAGCAAGGGGAAAAGCTGTGGGGCTTATTGAGCGCCTTTCAACACAGCAGTTCTCGACATTGGTTAGAAGCGGAAATCAATTTGCTGAATGACATGGGGTGCCAACTGGGAGCCGCCCTCCAGGGAGCAGACTATCTGCTACGACTGCAGGAGCAGGCCAACCAGATGACCAGAGCCGCTCGGCTCAGTCAGATGGTGACTGAAAGCACTCCTAAAATCCTGCAATCTCAGGATATGGATACCCTGTTGCGGGTTACAACTCAGTCTGTTCGGCAACTCCTGAAATGCGATCGCGTCGCCATCTATTGCTTCAAGCCGGATTGGAGGAGCACATTGATAGCTGATTCAGCGAAGAAAACCCTGGATGGTGCGGATAAGTTTGATCTTGAACCGCTCTGGCCCCAGACAAATTTGCAAACAGCCCAGGGAGGCCCCTATCGCGATCATGAACGCTTGGTCGTGAATAACATTTATGTGGCTGGTCACTCTCTTGATGAAATTGAGCGGTTAGAAGAGTTTGATATCAGTGCCTATGTGATTGTCCCCATCTTCAAGGCAAACCAGCTTTGGGGACTACTGGGCGCTTACCAGAATAGCCAGCCCCGCTCCTGGACAGAGGCTGAAGTCAATGCTGTGAACCAAATCGCCATCCAAATGAGTGTGACGATGCAACAGGTCGATTACTTGCAGCAACTCCAACAAACGTCAGCGCAATTAGCTAAGACTGCTGAGCGGGAGTACCTGGTAGCCAAAATTGTGGAACGCATCCGACAATCGATCGATTTGCAGAAGACCTTAAAGACAACAGCTAAAGAAATCCGCAATTTCCTGAAAGTCGATCGCGTAGCCGTATTCAAGTTCTACCCTGAGTCTGGCTGTAACGAAGGAGAAACCGTTGCTGAAGATGTCCAACCGGGCTACACTTCCGCATTAGGGATTAAGGTTGATGATCACTGCTTCGGGGAGCGTCACGCAGAACTATACCGTAAGGGCCGGGTCTGGGCGGTTGCAGATCTTTACCAGGCTAACTTGCGAGATTGCTACCTGGAAATTCTTTCTCAGTTCCAGGTACAGGCTAATTTGGTGGTGCCCTTGCGGAAAGGAGAAGAGCTTTGGGGATTATTTTGCATCCATCAATGCAGTGGCCCCAGGGAGTGGCAGGAAGCAGAGATTGAATTTGCCCGACAGATTGCGGCGCAATTGAATGTTGCCATTCAGCAGGGAGAATATGTGGAGCAGTTGCAGCAACAGGCAGAACAAAAAGAGCGACTTCAGAAAGACGTGATGCAATTGCTGATCGCGGTTCGGCCTGCATTAGAGGGGGACCTGACGGTTCGTGCACCGGTTACAGACAATGAGGTCGGCACGATCGCCGATGCCTATAACAATATGCCCTGAGTCCGACGAAGTCAAGGGGATTAATGGGCAATTTGT
>JBBIQC010000196.1:0-7882 GCA_037442585.1 Oscillatoriales cyanobacterium bin_317 | reverse complement strand
CTATTTCAAGCTCTGCCTAAATGGTAGCTCTATCCCCGCCCTAGCCTACTAGAGACTACTTAAAGTAAGTTTGATTAACTTTAATTAAAGTGTATTTATTTATGCAAATTATTTATGCAAATTAATGATCGCTTTATGCCTTCTCCCGTCCGGCCTTGTCATCCGTTATGAAAATTCTGATTGTAGAAGACGATCGCCCTGTCGCCCAAACCCTACAACTCTTGTTTTCCAGCTATAGCTATACAGTGGATCTGGCCGTAGATGGCGAAGCTGGGTTGGAGATGGCAGAAGCCTTTGAATACGACCTGATTTTGCTGGATGTTGTGCTGCCCAAGCTGGATGGGATTAGTCTGTGTCAATATTTGCGGGCTGGAGGATTTCAGAGTCCTATTTTGTTATTAACGGGACAAGGAGAGGCACAGCAAAAAGCGATCGCGCTTAATTCCGGGGCTGATGATTATGTGGTGAAACCCTTTGATGCTGAGGAACTGGTAGCGCGGGTGCAGGCGTTATTGCGACGCGGGCGATCGACCAGCCAGCTAATATTGTCCTGGGGCAATTTATTTCTGGATCCAAATAGTCGCAAAGTAACCTATGGCACCCATTTACTGGTATTAACGCCAAAAGAGTATGCCATTTTGGAGCTATTTCTGCGCCATCCCCAGACTGTTTTCAGTGCGAGGGCGATTCTGGATCATGGTTGGGCTGCCACAGAATTTCCTGGAGAAGAAGCGGTTCGGGTTCACATTAAGGAGTTGCGGCAGAAATTCAAAGAGGTGGGTGCTCCCAAAGATTTGATTAAAACCGTTTATCGGGTGGGCTATCGGTTAAATCCCATTTACTCCTCTTTCCCAACAACCTCCAAGGAGTCACAACTGGCTACTCCCAAAATTGCTGAACTCAAAGCGGTGAATGAAGAATTACGGGTCACTCTGGAACAATTGCGATCGACCCAGGCCGAACTACACCAGAAGAATCAGGAGTTAGAGGCTGCCTACCAGACGCTTGAGCAGGAACGACAGCACTTACAAAAGGCGCAAAATGAACTGGAGCGACGGGTGGTCGAACGATCGGCAGAACTGAGCCATGCCAATCAATCCTTGCAGCAGCAGGAAACCCAATGGCAAGCCCTCTTTGAGTATGCACTGGATGCAATCACCATTGCCGATGATCAGGGGCGGTATGTAGATGGGAATCCTGCAGCCTGCAGATTGTTTGGGGTATCGAAGGAAGAACTGCTCTGTTCCTGCGTTGCTAATTTTGTCGATCCGGCAGTAGAGGTTACTCAGGTCTGGCAACAGTTTTTGCAACAGGGGCAGATGTCGGGGGAAATCACGTTGCATCGTCCTGATGGCACCACACAAGATGCTGAATTCAATGCGATCGCCAACTTTATCCCCGGTCGTCATCGCTCCATTCTGAGAGACATTAGCGATCGCAAACAAGCAGAAATCGCACTCAAGCAGAGCGAAGACAAGTTTCGTCATTTTGCGGAAACTACCAATGCAGTGATTTGGATCGCTGAGCCGACATCCTTAGACAACCTGTATGTCAGCCCAGCTTATGAATCTATTTGGGGACGATCGCGGCAGAGCTTGATCGATTGTCCTACCTCATGCTTAGAAGGGATGCATCCAGACGATCGCGATCTTGTCCAGGTCAAACTGGAACAGCAACGACAGGGAGAAACCAGCCATGTAGAATATCGAATCGTGCGACCTGATGGTTCAGTCCGCTGGATCTGGGATTGGGGATTTGCGATTCGTAATGACGCAGGAGAGGTTTATCTCTATGGTGGCGTTGCAGAAGATATTACCGATCGCAAGCAAGCAGAAATCCAACTGCGCCAGCGAGAAGAATTTCTTAATAGTATCTATAACGCCGCAGATCAAGCTGTGTTTGTCATTGATGTAGTTGAAAATCATGACTTTCGCTACGTTGCCTTTAATCATCATGCTGAACGATACGCTGGGGTCAGCCAGGAAGACATCCAGGGTAAACCCCCAGAAGCGGTGTTCGGAGCCGTCACTGGAGCAACTTTCCGGCAGAGCTATGAGCGTTGTTTACAGGCAGGCACCAGCATCTCCTATGAAGAGTATGTTGTGTTGGCAACTCACACAATCTGGACATTAACAACCCTCTCTCCAGTACGCAATGAACAAGGAGAAATCTATCGCATTGTCGGTACTTCGATTGATATTACCGATCGCAAGCAAACTGAGTTAGCACTGCAGCAGCAAATTTTACGGGAACAACTGATTGCAGATATTTCCCATGACATACGCCAGTCCCTGGAACTGAACAAAGTGCTGTCTCGTACCGTGGAACGGGTTAGAGAATTACTCAACACCGATCGAGTGATTATTTTTCGATTGCGCTCGGAATGGCAGGGGGATGTGATTATGGAATCCGTTGGGGCCAATTGGATCTCCATTCTGTCTACTACCATTGCTGATCCCTGCTTTCGCGATCGTTAGGTCGAATCCTACCGTTTAGGGCGAGTGGGGATCTTACACGATATCGATCAAGCAGATCTGGATCCGTGCTATGCAGATCTGCTCAAACAGTTTCAGGTCAAAGCCAATCTGGTTGTACCCATTCTGCAAGGAGAGCAACTCTGGGGGTTGCTGGCGGTTCAGCATTGCTCCGCTCCCCGGCAATGGCAAACTGCTGAAATTGATCTGCTCCAACAATTAGCTACCCAGGTTGGCATTGCCATTCAACAGTCCGAACTTTACCAGCAAACACGCCTCGATCTATTAGAGCGGGAACGAATGCAGTCAGTTTTGGAGGAAAGCGAAGAACGGTTCCGCATCCTCAGTTCAGCCGCTCCCATTGGGATCTGCCAAACCAATGCGGATGGGATTTGTCTCTATACCAATGTTCGCTGGCAGGAAATGTCAGGACTCAGTTTTGAAGAGTGCTTAGGAAATGGCTGGCTACAGGCGGTTCACCCAGAAGATCGGCAGATGATCTTCACCGCATGGGAAGCTTTCATTCAGGGAGGGAGCGAGTGTCTGCCAGAATTTCGACTGCTGACTTCCCAAGGAGAAGTACGCTGGATTTCAGGCCGAGCGGCAGCCATGAAGTCTGCTACAGGTGAGACGATTGGCTATGTCAGCATTAATGAAGATATCACCGATCGCAAACAGGCAGAACAAAAAATTCGGGAACAAGCGGCCCTGTTGGATATTGCCTCGGATGCTATTTTTGTGCGCGATTTAGACCACCAGATTCTCTATTGGAACCAGGGGGCCGAGCGGCTGTATGGTTGGAGTGCCACAGAGGCGATCGGTCAGCAGGCGAGTGATCTCTTGCAAGAGCCAACTCCTCAGATAGCGGAAATTGTGCAAACGTTGCTCGATCAGGGGGAGTGGCGGGGTGAAATCCATAAAACGACGAAGGCTGGCAAAGAGGTCATCGTTGATGCCCATTGGACCCTGGTGCGGGATGAGGTGGGCCAACCCCGATCCATCCTTGCCGTCAGCACCGACATCACGGAGAGGAAACAGATCGAAGCTCAGTTTTATCAAGCTCAACGCCTGGAGAGTTTAGGAACCCTGGCCAGTGGCATTGCCCATGACCTCAACAATGTTTTGACCCCGATTCTGGCGATCGCTCAGTTGTTACGCCTGAAGCCATTAAATCTGGATGCGCGATCGCAGGAAATGCTCCGGGTTTTAGAGGATAGTGCCAAACGGGGCGCAAACATGATCAAGCAAATCCTCACCTTTACACGCGGTACGGGGGAAAAGCGAGTGCCCTTGCAAGTTGCTCCTTTGTTACTGGAAGTGATTCAAGTTGTTCAGCAAACCTTTCCCAAGACGATCACGGTTCGTGACAATATTCCAAACCCATTTTGCGGATTAGTTTCTGCAGATCCAACCCATCTTTATCAGGTGTTGATGAATCTCTGTGTTAATGCCCGTGATGCTATGCCCAACGGCGGGACGCTGACTCTGTCTGTAGAAAATTGCTTTGTGGATGCCGTCTTTGCCCAAATGAATCTGAATGCTCAGGTTGGCAACTATGTATTAATCACTATTGCTGATACTGGAACCGGAATTCCGGCGGAATTGCGCGATCGCATCTTTGAACCTTTCTTCACGACTAAAGAACCTGGCAAAGGAACAGGTTTAGGTCTGTCAACCGTTCTGGGTATTGTCAAAGATTATGGAGGGTTTGTACAGGTATCGAGTGAAGTTGGGCAGGGTAGCCAGTTTAAGGTGTATTTACCGGCCATTGAGGGCGCAACGGAAGAACTGGTACAGTCAGAGGAATTGCTGGGTGGGCATGGAGAACTGGTGTTAATTGTAGATGATGATATGGCTGTGCAACGAGCTAATCAATCCCTGTTAGAACATCATCAATACACAACGCTAGTTGCCAGTGATGGAATTGAGGCGACGGCTCTATACGCAAAATATCAAGATGAAATTAAAGTTGTATTGATTGATGTGATGATGCCGCATATGGATGGAGTCACAACAGTTCGTATTTTGCAAAAGATCAATCCCCAGGTAAAAATCATTGCGATTAGCGGCTTGTCTACTAACCGAGAACCAATTTTAGCGGCCGGAGCCAATGCCTTCTTACTCAAACCCTACACCCTGGAAGATCTCTTACAGAGCTTACGTGTTCTCATTGGGAGCGATCGCACCCTGCACTAACCCTAACTGTTGAATCACGGTAGAAGGCAAACAGAGTAAGTTAGCCATAATTCCTTCTGAGAGAGCATGATAAGAGGATCAAACTCTGGCAGCAGGGATTAAAGGCTACAGATCTGGTGTAGCCATGCAGCTTCAGCATCGTTCAGTAATGGGGTGAGTTTGTCGAGGATGGTTTGATAGTAATTTTCTAACCATTGACGCTGACGGGCATTGAGGCGATCGCAATCAATCAATCGTTTATCAAAAGGAATGTAGGTGAGGGACTCAAAGCCATACCAGATGGGTGCATCTTCGTTGTCTGATGAATTGTCAGCTTTGGGGAGTTCTTTGACGACATACAGATTTTCAATCCGGATGCCACCCCAGCCCGGTTTATAATAGCCCGGTTCAATACTGGTGACCATGCCCGGTTCCAGTGGCTCACTGACTCGCTTACTGATGCCGTTTGGCCCTTCATGCACATTCAAAAAAGCTCCTACTCCATGTCCCGTGCCGTGACCGTAATCTAATCCAGCGTACCAGAGGGCCGATCGCGTGATGCCATCCAGTTGTGCGCCTGTGGTCCCTTTCGGGAACTTTTGCATGGCGCAGTTGATGTGGGCTTTCAACACTTCTGTATAACGTTCGATTTGCTCCCGAGTGGGCTCGCCAATGGCGATCGTGCGCGTGTCATCCGTCGTACCAGAAGCATACTGAGCGCCGGAATCCAGTAGCAAAAATTCCCCCGGTTGCAAGACTTTCTCTGGATTGGGAGTGCCGTAATGCACGATCGAACTATTCGCGCCCGATC
Organism: Oscillatoriales cyanobacterium bin_317; assembly: GCA_037442585.1. Taxonomy (GTDB): domain Bacteria; phylum Cyanobacteriota; class Cyanobacteriia; order Leptolyngbyales; family Leptolyngbyaceae; genus Leptodesmis. The sequence goes on along the minus strand of JBBIQC010000196.1, from coordinate 2,422 downwards.
CGGCGATCGTGTTAAAACTCAACCCCTGAAAGTCGGCTTCTTCCGCGTAATTGCGTTCTACTGTGGCGGCGACCTCTGCCTCCGTGAGAGACTGACCTGCAGCCAGTTGCTGCATGATCCAATACATGGTGCGAGTCTTGGCACGGCTGGCTTTCAAATTGGCCTGCTGCATCTGCTCAATTTCGGTAGTATTCTTGCGAGCCTTCATGCCCTCGATCGGATTTGCCGTCTCCGAAATTTTGCACAGCAGCCTGCCCGCCCTGCTTTTGAGCAACTGGTAAGTGCCCATAGTGGTGTGTTTGGGGTCAATCAGCACCCAACTGGAAGGCGTTAGTAAGGATTTGAGGGTGCCTGCATATTGGGCATAGGGCAACAGGGTGACATAAGGTTCCAATGCCTGATGTATATTGATATCGATTCGGTTCAGATTGGTGAACAGAAACGCTTTTTTGGCAGTGACGATCGCGTATGCAATGAATACCGGATTATAGGGAACATCCCAACCCCGCAGATTGAATAACCAGGCAATTTGATCCAGTTTGGTAATCGGCAGAATGTCTGTGCCAGAATTCTTCAACTTTTCCCGCAGACGCTCCAGTTTCTTTTCAACCGATTCTCCTGTGAGAGTGTCCGACAAATAAAACAGCTTAGAACTGGCATAGTCCGCTGCAGGTTCAGTATCGGCCCAGGGCTGTTGTCCCCGCACCTGATCAACCAGGTTGTCGGCAATGGCAACCAGCACCACTCCACACGGCTCTAGCCGCTTTTGCAACTCGCGAAACTGGTGAATCGACAGCGTGAAGGGATCATACCCCAATCGCAAGGTTTTTCCGGCTGCAACGGCCTCTCGTCCCAGTGCTTCTAACGTCTCTTCCAGGGTTTTGTGATCGTCCAGACCAACTTTCGAGACTTGAATTGAGGACGCATCCGTTTCCAGTTCTGCCTGTTCGTAGTACCGCGAATCGGCAAACAACCAGGATTGCTCCTGCCCCACCAGAAAATCTCCTGCGGATCCGGTAAAGCCGCTGATCCACTTGCGACGTTGTTTTGCTTCCGGCAAATATTCATTCAAATGCTCATCTGCTGAAGGAATCAGGTAGGCATCGACATTTTGGGCAACGAAGAGCGATCGTAAGGCCGCCAGCTTAGCAGATACGTCGGTCGATGGGGTTTGGGATTGCAGGAGTTGCATAGGGGTGCTAGGGAAGGGAATGGGGAGTTAAAGAGTTAAGAGTTAAGAGTTAAGAGTTTTAAGTTTTGAATTTTCAGTGGGGTAGGAGATGGGGGTAATTGGGTTCAGGTGGGGAAGGAGAAGTGGCGTTAAACTAAGTCCAGCTAGAGAACGGTCGTTTTCCGATCAGAGAAACTACGGTTCTGGACTTGGACAAGGTTTAATTCATAACTCATAATTCATAACTTCGACTCATGATCCCAATTTAAAGGCTTCGACAAACAGACTGTAAGTCAGTCCCAATTTTAAGCCGTTCAGCAGTTGGACGGGGAGCGATCGTCGGGTTTCGGGACGACCGCCATAGGCAAAGCGGTTGATTAACTCAGTCAGTGCTACCAGAATCGCAGCGACCAGAATATCCAGATCGGCTTGCTGACCGGAGACGGTGGAAACCGCAGTGCCCAGAAAGTTGCCAAACAGCAGGCTAATAATCAGTACGGAGAGCCGCCGCCAGGGATTGCGGAGCCAACCGCCTAAACGGTCGACGATGGTATCAAAGAGGGTACTCAGGCGGGTGTTTTGCATGGGTTGGGGATTGGGGATGGGAAATTGGGGATTAGGGATCGTTAAATCCTACTAAACCATTACAAATCATTTGGGGATCGATAAATCAGCGTTGCAAAGGGTAGAAAGTTGCTATTACTGTAGTACAGGGTTGGCAGGTAACGCCATGAGAGGACGATCGCTCAAGGAACGGAAACTTGGAGGACGGTTTGTAGTGGGGTGGGGAGTATTGGTAGCCATTGCGATGGCAGGGGCTGGATTGGGTATCAGTCATTTAGGCCAGGAAAGAATGAAACCAGAAGCGACTGCACCAACAGTAGCTACTTCAGAATTGGAGGGTAAGCATCTACCGGCCAAGCCATCTGCGCCCTTGGTTTCGCCTGCGCCTGCGATCGCTCAGGATAGTGCTGATTCGGCTCAATCAACGACGATCGTGGGGCAACAGGGATTGTTACGGATCAGTAATCAAACTGAACAGGTGATCCGAGTGGCTTTATTGATCAAAAAACCGGGCAAAAGTGGCACGGGTGCAGAGGCACAGGCACTCTATGAACCTCCTGCTCATTGGGACTTTGATCCAGGGGAAGGCCGCGAAAAGGGCCTGGTTGTGTCTTTACCTAAACGCAATCTCAAGTTGAAGCCCGGTGATATTCTGGTTGCCTTGCCCAGGATGGTTCTCGACAGTAT
>JBBIQC010000195.1:0-7910 GCA_037442585.1 Oscillatoriales cyanobacterium bin_317 | reverse complement strand
TCCGCGCCTGGATGGCTCCTCAAGACCAACCGCACGAAAACTTTGTCTTCCCTGAAGAAGTGCTACCTCGCGGTAACGCTCTGTAAGGGTTGATTTCTCAGCTTTGAGGCAAGCCTCCACAACTGTGGAGGCTTTTTTATCGAGTGCAAATTGGAGTTTGGATCAGCAATGGGCGATCGCTCCTCGGCCTCTCTTCATCAAGCCCACATTGCGCCCTTTGAAGTGTCACAGTCAGAATTTAGCCGCATCATCTTTTTCAGACTAACGGCAAAGGAGGTGGCGTAGAATTCTGCAGTTTTTTGGCTCTACCGGTCGGCAGTCCTACTTACTGTCCTAAGCAAGAATTAGAGTTTTAGAGCAGCACCTGATCATCCCAATTGTACTATTCGGTGGGTTGCCAGATGTATCGCCCGGTTTTATCGATGTACCCAGCTTTGCCTCCGGTGTAAACCAGAGCTAACCCATTGGTGAAGTTGAGGGCGTAATCGAATTGGGCTGCAATCATGAACTGGCCAGTTTGATCAATAAAACCAAATTTGTTGTCGAGTTTGACTGCGGCCAGTCCTTCGGAAAAGCGATCGCTGGTTGCAAATCTGGCAGGAATGATCAGCTTACCTGTTTTGTCGATGTAGCCCCATTTTCCGTCTTTTTTAACGGTTGCCAGTCCTTCGGAAAATTCTCGAATTTCTTCAAATTGGGGTGTGATCGCAACTTTACCTGTCTTGTCAATGTATCCCCACTGTTGATTGATCTGAAATCCGGCCAATCCTTCTCGGAAGTCCCAATTACCCGTCAGCCGATCGCCTGCTAATTGGGGTTGAATGACGAATTGACCAGTTTTGTCAATGTAACCCCATTGCTCGTTGATCTGAACTGGTGCTAACCCTTCTGAGAAAGAGAGGGCGTAATCATATTGGGGAGGAATGGCGAATTGACCACTTTTGTTGATGTACCCATACTTATCATTCACCTTAACGGCAGCCAATCCCTCCTTAAAAGCAAGAGCGTCTTCAAACTGAGGCGAAATAATTAACTTACCCGTACGATCGATATATCCATATTGATTTCCCAACACAACTAAAGCTAAGCCATCAGAAAATGCGAAGGCAAGTCTGAATTGAGATGGAATTACCTTTTTTCCAGTTTCATCAATGTACCCATACCTGTCATTCTCTTTGAACTGGGCACGTCCATCCACGAAACTCCAAACTAATTCAAACTGAGGAGGAATGACGATCGTCCCCGTGTGATCCATAAACCCAAACTTGCCATCCTGTATGATGCGAAATAGGCGATTTTGTTGAGACTTAGAAGAAGATTGTAAGGTTGGATGTGCGCTAGTGGGTGAATTTGTCATCTGAGCAAATAGAGAGTAACTGCCAGAGGACTCAAACAGGACGAATAATCCCAAGGCCGTTATAGCTGCTGTTGAGCACTGCATCCAGGATGGCTGAATCATAGAAGTATTGATAAGAATTGAGAATTGGAAGTGGGATGAAAAAGATGGCTTGTGCTCCATTCCCTATTTCCCACCTCCTATTTCCTATTCCTGTTCTTACGCGCTGATCGTCGGCTTATAGGACAATTCCCGCGCTTTCACCATGGCAGCCACTAACCGATCCATCTCCTCGTAAGTATGCAGTGCATTGACGGTAATGCGGATGCGGGGTTTGGCGATAAACCAGATGGGAGAAACCCAGATGCCGTAATCCAACAGTTCCCTGGCGAAGGCTTTGGGATTCAGTTCTGAGGGCAGGATGACAGGCACCACATTGGTTTCACCGATCGCGGTGAAGTCATGGGCCGCCAACCGCGATCGCAGGTAACGAGTGTTTTCTTGTAGACGGGTGATGATTTCCGGCTTCTGTTGCACCAGGCGAATACTTTGCAAAGCAGCGGCGGCCAGGGGGGGAGCCAGCGAGCAGGTACCGATCGAGGTAGGAGAAACGTTGAGCAGGGGTTTTAGCTCTGCCACATGGCTGCTGATCGCCGCTCCCACAGAGGCTCCAAATTTGGAGAAAGTGGTCATGATCAGGGGAGCAATGCCCCGATCTATGGCATCCTGGGGAGTCAGGCCATAATACTCATAAATGCCGCGTCCCGTTGCCCCGATCGCACCTGTGGCATGGGCTTCATCCATCAGCAACACGCTGTCTGGATAGTTGGACAGAATTTCGATCATGTCGGGCAGGGGAGCTAAGTCGCCGTCCATCGAAAACACAGCATCGGACACCACCATGATGCGATCGTCCGGTTTGGCGTAGCGTTTCAGCTTGCGGGCAAAGTCTTCCATGTCACAATGCCGATAGGCTTTTACCCGCACGCGAGGACTGTGACCAAACATCTTGCCAGAGCGAGTTCCAGCATTGGTCAAGGCAGACACAATACAGCCGTGGTTGAGCACATCGGTCATGATTAAAGTTTCGCGGGTGTGCTGGAATCCGGGTACGGGAATGGCCAGATGACAGAAGGCATCCATCAGCGCCTGCATCGCCATCCAGGCATTGAGAAACAGTTGCGTATGGGGTAGATGTTTGAATTTGGAGATTTCATCCTCCAGTTGCCGATGCAAATCAATCCGGCCACTGAGCACCGAGGTGGAACTGTTGGAGGTGCCGTATTGCAGAATCGAGTCGATCGCCGCCTGCTTCACAGACTCAGCCTGACTCAGCCCCAGCACATCATTGGTGCAAAAGGTGAGCACCACCTGACGTTTACCTGTTTCTGCTTCCTCAATTTCCACCACATTGCCATGCTTGCGATGGCAGATGTATTCATCGGGATCCAGTCCACTTTGATACCAGCGCTGAACGTATTCCTTAACAACTTGCACAATAAAACTCCTCTCACCTTCCTAGAAAGCCTATCGCTTCTAGCTCAACAGTATAGAGTGCCATGTCAATCCTTACTAGGCACAATTTACTACCAGTACGGCCAAAGTCTGGGGAAGTCAGACGATCGAATTCCACCAATCTATCAGCTTTAATTGTGTATCCGGAGTTCTCCTGTGGTGATTGACTCTTCAGTGATGGCTGTTAAAGGGGGGCGTTAATCAGAGGGGGGTTTCTCAGTGGCCGAGACGGAATTGCTAGGGGCGCTGTGCCTCCTGACTGCTGGGGAACTACCGCTGTGCCCAACCTGTTTATATTGCCGCATCATCAAGCGCTGTAGGGCGATAATAGCTGGGTTCACTTCCACATAGCGTTGTTCTGGATGGGCCAGGTGAGTACGTTGTTCACTCTCCACCATTTCTTTATCTTGATTGACAAACCGCAGCAGGACGAAACGATTTAAGAGCCATTGCAAGCTTGGCTGGAGCCATCGCAGTAGGAAGGGAGGCAGTCTGACTTTGAAGAAAAACAGGGCATAGGAGCGGCTTTCAGTCAGGCCGATCGGTAGCCGCATCAGATAAAGTGCCGAAATTCCCGGCATGTGAGTGCGGTAATGGGGATAGCGATATTCGATGCGGATGGAGCGGGTCGTGGGCTGGTGAGGGCGATCGCTTAATCCCAACCAGCTTGCCAGACGACCTTGATAGGAGACTCGATACTCGGCCCGGACTGAGGTTTCGGTTTCTTGCAAGCTGATCAATACCGGGTTAAACCAGCCCTGTAACCCCTGATGCAAAATGCCATGAAAGACATCCATTGTATTTTCATTGCAAATCGTAAAATGGGCCTGGAAAGAGACAGGCACCATTAACCAGCCCGGTTCGGAAAATTCGGGAATCTCAGGAAGCTGGCGATCGTCTGCCAATGATGGGTCGCCCGGAAATACCCAGATCAGCCCATATTTTTCCTGCACAGGATAGGTACGAACTTGAACACAGGGCAACTTTTGCTGGGGGGGCCAGTAGGGAATCCGAACGCATTCACCCTGGCCATTAAATTCCCAGCCATGATAGCGGCACATCAGATGGTTGCCAGTCACTTTGCCGCGATGCAGTTCCACACCCCGATGGGGACAGCGATCGCAGAGGGCATGAAGTTGGCCACTGGTGTCACGATAAAGGGCGATCTCCTGTTGCCAGAGGGTAACGCAGATGACCTGATTCGGCTTTACATCCCTAACCCAGCCCACAGCATACCAGTGATTGGGGTTAATCCCAATCTGCCGGATGTCTGCCCGTACAGTTTGACCCGTGAGAGTCGTTGCCAGTTCCATCCCGTGTGCTGATGCCTTGCACCCAGAAAACAACAGAGAGCCTAACTAGGCGGCATCATATCACTGAACCATTCGTTCAAAACGCTGCAGAGTAAAATTGCTGTGCTTGCCGGTTCTGTGAATTGGAGTGCCATTCATGCCCATGCAGGTAACTCTGCCGCTTAGTCTGGATATTCTTGAGATGCTTTTTGACCGTATCCAGAGCGATATAGAATTCTTCGGCAATCTGTTTGCGGTTATGCCCAGCACGTCGCCGGATCCAAACCTGGGTTTCCCGCTCCGTCAGTCCCCAGGATTGGGCTTCTGCGATCGCCAATCCCTGAACCGCCTGATTCTGGTCTTGCAGACGCACCAGCAGACAGGGACACTGAAAAGCCTCGAAGCTTAGCCATTGCGCCCGGATTCGCAGTTTGGCAGTCTCACACTCTACTTCGGACTCCACCACCACCGATTGATCCGGGTATAACGTGCGGCTACCCATCAGGGCTTCACAAACTTGCCAGACTTCTTGGGGAACGGCGCAGCTTTTTCCAGTTAACTGTTGACAAAGCTGAACTGCCATCTGATTTGCATACTTCTGTTCTTTTTGCTCTGTTAATACTAAAATACCATCCACAAAACTATCAAGAACGGCTTGCAGAAACTCAAGGGGGTCATTTGAAGTGTTCATAATTGTGTAAAAAGGGGGGCTTTCGTGTATTACTCAGTACTACACGGACAGTTTTGATCATTACCGGAGCTTCTCAAAAAGAAACTCGACTCATTCGTCTTAAAAGGCCCAACCTACTCTTCTTGTTCACAGGTTTGAGCAGGCATCCGGAAATTTTCTCAGAGTCGCCTGCCCTCTCGCCAGGGATCGTTAAACTTTGTTAAAGTCAAGGCGTGCCATTTCTGTTTCAACCCTCACTGGAGACCTTTTGATGCTGCGCCTGGAACACGTGAGTAAAATTTATCCCACTGGAGAAGTCCTGAAGGATATTAACTGGGAAGTTAAACCGGGCGATCGCATCGGTCTGGTCGGCGTGAATGGAGCAGGAAAATCGACTCAACTCAAGATTATTGCCGGAGAAACAGAACCCACCAGTGGCGAGGTGATTCGTCCTGCCAGTTTACGAATTGCCTACCTGACTCAGGAATTTGAAGTGGATCCAGGGCGGACGGTGAAAGAGGAATTTTGGCGAGCCTTTAAGGAGGCAAATGAAGTTCATGAGGCTTTGGCTCAGGTGCATCACGAGATGGAGTCCGCCGATCCCGAAACCCTGGACAAACTGATTCACCAGATGGATCGGTTGCAACGGCAGTTTGAGGCGATGGATGGCTATGGCCTGGATGCCCGGATTGAGAAAATTCTGCCGGAAATGGGATTTGCCCCGGATGATGGCGATCGCCTGGTGAGTGCCTTCAGTGGTGGCTGGCAGATGCGGATGAGTTTGGGCAAGATTCTGTTACAGGAACCCGATTTGCTGCTGCTGGACGAACCGACCAACCATCTGGATCTGGAAACGATCGAGTGGTTGGAAACCTACCTGAAAGGCATTACCACCCCAATGGTGATCGTTTCCCATGACCGAGAGTTTCTCGATCGGCTCTGTACTCAGATTGTGGAAACTGAACGGGGGATTTCCACCACCTACCTGGGTAACTATTCCGCCTACCTGCAACAAAAAGAGGAAGCCCGAGCGACGCAACAGGCGGCCTATGAGCATCAACAGAAGGAATTTGAAAAACAGCAAGCCTTTGTCGATCGCTTCCGGGCCAGTGCCACCCGCAGCACCCAGGCGAAGAGCCGGGAAAAACAACTGGAAAAAATTGAACTGGTGGAAGCCCCGGATGCTGGGTTAAGAACGCTCAAATTCCGCTTTCCTCCCGCTCCTCGCAGTGGCCGGGAAGTGGTGATTATCAAAGATCTGACCCATGCCTATGACGACAAGATTCTGTTTCTGGCAGCGGAATTGTTGATTGAGCGGGGCGATCGCATTGCCATCCTGGGGCCAAATGGAGCCGGAAAATCGACGCTGTTGCATTTAATGATGGGCATGGAGCAGCCTACGGATGGCACCGTGGAATTCGGCCAGCATAACGTGATCCCCGGTTATTTTGAACAGAATCAGGCAGAAGCCCTGGACTTGCAAAAGACGGTGATGCAAACCATCCACGATGAGGTGCCCGACTGGACAAATGAAGAAGTGCGAACTCTGTTGGGCCGCTTCCTGTTCAGTGGCGAAACCGTATTTAAAAAGGTCGAAGCGCTCAGTGGAGGTGAAAAAGCGCGTCTGGCCCTGGCTAAAATGCTGCTGCGTCCCGCTAACCTGCTGATTCTCGACGAGCCAACCAATCACCTGGATATTCCTGCCAAGGAAATGCTGGAAGATGCGCTGCGGAATTATGACGGCACGGCGATCGTCATCTCCCACGATCGGTATTTCATTTCTCAGGTGGCTAATAAAATTGTGGAAATTCGAGATGGCGAGTTGCGGCTGTACCGGGGCGATTACCACTACTATCTGGAAAAAGTGGCCTCAGAGAAGCAACAGGCCGAGTTGATGGCATTGGAAGCCGAAAAGGCAGCAAAAGCGGCGGCGAAACGAGCCAAACAGAAGGAAAAAGAAAAAGCCAAGAAGGACAAACAAAAAGCGGAAAGTGTGAAAGGTTAAGCCACCATAAACCGGGTTTCTGGTCAGGCATTGCAGCTTATTTCAGGGGTCGGTGCAAAAATCCGGTTTCTAAGCCACCGGGAAGCAGTACACTCGACAAAACAATTCGCAACTTTATCGGATTAGCCATCATGGGCGTTTTCAAGTCACCCTTGCACGCGGTATTGATTGTTCTGGTCAGCCTGTTTGGAGTGCTGCAAGATCATTCAGCCGTCTATACAGCGGACACCCCTTATCGACCTGATCCCCTGCCTTCCTATGATTGGTGGCGAGCCAAAGTCAAACAGCAAGCGGCGAACAGTCAGAATCAATCGTTCCAGGGTTGCTTATTTGGCGATTCGATTTCGTCTGCCCTGGGCGATCCCCTCGCGGCTGGGGTGGCCAACTTTGCGATGGGTGGGCTAAGTTCCGTCTCCCTGGTACAACAACTAAAGGTGCTGAATGCAGCAGGGATCAACTGTCAGCAGGCCGTGATTGCGATCGGCACGAATGATGCAGGCTACGCCATTCAAAACGGAGATTTTGTCGATAACTTGATGCAATCAGTAGAACTGGTACACCAGATGGGAGCCACCCAGATTACCTTGATCCCCGCTTTTTACTCGACCGTTGAAGCCAGTAGGGATCCATCGTTGGCAGGCTCGATCGCCCGTGTTGATGAAATTAATGCCTTGATTCACCGAGTTGCAGCGGCTGAGAATTTGCCGATCGTTGAGGATGGACTGCAACCTCTGTACCTCAACAAAAGCCTCAAGCAAGAGATGACCTTTGACGGGGTACACCTGAATGACAACGGCAAGCAGATTTATCGGCAAGTTGTGCAAAGGATTTTGGGCTTTTGATTTCAGGTTTGGTAGAGCCGTGTAGATGCACCTTAGACAAGGTTGTCCTTGGTCATCGGTCATTTGGGACAGCCGCCCATCAAAAACAAGGGACAAAGGATAGAGGACAGAGGACAGAGGACAGAGGACAGAGGACAAAAGAACAAACTTCATCCAGAAGTTAAGTACGCTTATCTATAAGACATTCGTTAGGATCTAAACCAAGTCCAGCTAGAGAACTGGAGTTTTCCTATAAGAGAAACTACGGTTC
>JBBIQC010000194.1:1715-8106 GCA_037442585.1 Oscillatoriales cyanobacterium bin_317 | reverse complement strand
CCGATGCCCTCAATATGCCCTTTGTGGACGACTCCTTCGACCTGGTGTGGTCTTTAGAGAGCGGCGAACACATGCCGGATAAGGCGAAATTCTTGCAGGAGTGTTACCGGGTCTTAAAACCGGGTGGTACGTTGCTATTTGTAACCTGGTGCCACCGACCGATCGATCGACAGCCTCTAACGAATCAGGAGCAGCGGCACTTAGAGGATATTTACCGGGTTTACTGCCTGCCTTATGTGATTTCTCTGCCGGAGTATGAAGCGATCGCTCAGTTCCTGAATTTCAAAAATATTCGCACTGCTGATTGGTCAACAGCCGTTGCACCCTTCTGGGACAGCGTGATTGATTCGGCTCTAACCCCAGGAGCCATTTGGGGATTGCTGCGATCGGGCTGGACAACCATTCAAGCCGCCCTCTCCCTTGGCTTAATGAAGCGAGGCTACGAAACGGGTCTGGTGCGATTTGGATTATTGACGGCGACTAAATGAGGGTAGAAATTTGAGATTATCCCGTACCTTCATAAACCCCCCGCTGTGGAGGACGGCTGCGTCCCCCATGCAGCGATTGCTACTTCTCGAACATTCTCCAATGCCTCAGTCCAGAAGCCAGCTAAACAGCCCTTCGACGGTCAGGATGAAATCCTCAGCAAATTCTGGGACTGGTAATCGTGCTTCCGGCGCATCGTAAACAGTGGTGGGTTGGTCTGGTAGATAAACAAACACAGACTTTTCGGCTGGATCAATCAACCAACCCATCTGAGTACCGTATTTCAGGCAATGCAGAATGTTTTTCGTAACTTTAGTCTGGCTTTGGTCAGGCGATAGGATTTCGATGACCCAATCTGGGGCAGTAGAAAAAATATTCGCAATGGCACCCTGTTCTTGACGCGGGATTCTGTCCCACAAAAATACAGAAATATCAGGAACTAGCGATCGCCCCCCAAAGGTACAGCGCAATTCTGAAAAAGCGCGGGCAATTCGCTGCGGCTTGACCACAAGGTTGATAGCAGGGGCTAGCTCAGTTTGAAGCGCACTATGTTCCCCTTGTGGCATGGGTTTTTGAATAATCTGGCCATCAATATACTCGCTAGCAGGCTCTGTTTCTGGCAGTTTCAGAAACTCATCCAATGTCAGAGATCGGGCAGGAATCTGTATCATTTAAGGTTCTCTTGTCGAGGCTATGCTACAGACACCTCATTCTCATACTACTGAGTTCTAGTGATTAGGTGTAATGACACCAGAGGTTATTCCCATTGGATCGGTGCGTTACGCTAACGCTAACAGTACCCTACAGGTATCACCTTGTGTGTCAATACAATTAGGGCGTTGAACGGTAGTCAGACTGGTTCTGCTTTTTTCTCAACTTCTTCTGCTTGACCTTCTGCCGCACCAGCGCATAATCGATCGGGAAGCCAATTAAAGGAATGACTTGATACTGCCGTTCTTCTTCCAGTTTCTTGAGTTCCGTGTAGTCCACCCAGTGAATGCAGTCTACCGGACAGGTGTCGATCGCTTCCTGGATCAATTCTTCCGGATCGCCGTCTTGTCTGACTACTCGCGATCGGCCATAGTCCGGCTCAATATAAAACGTATTACGGGCGACATGAGCACAGTGCTTGCAGCCGATGCAGGTGATTTCATCGACATAAACTCCCTTTTGGCGCAGCACTCCCCCCAATTCCGGCTCCAGTCCTGTGCGCTCTGGGGTATCTCGCAGCAAGCCACCCAGTTCTGGTTCTAAACCCGTGCGTTCGGATTCGGGTTGGAAAGCAGCAGTAAAGTCCGTCATAGGAATTGGATCAGACTCAATAGTTTGTAATGGCAAGCGAGGGACAAACCATCGGAACCAGCGAAACCAAAATGGTTGCTTGTCACGGATGCTCTGCCCCTCAAAATAGCTTGAATAGTGTTAACTCACTGTTTCACCTGAGTCAGGCATTACCCATAGCGATGTGTTACGGCTACCGCCTAACACACCCTACAATGCCACAAACTTAAGCGCTCCAGCGTTGGAGAACCAGGCGGATGGAGCCGTCTTGATTTTGCTGCTGCTCAGTCACCTGGAAGCCCCGCTGGATGGTTTCACTCATCACGGTTTGGAAAGCATAGCGTTGAGTGACCTTGCTCAGGAAGCGATCGACAGTCAGGGGTTGATTCCAGAATTGCAGGTCAGCAACTAGCTCATACTCACTGCCATTCCAGCTAAAACCAATGTCATAGCCGTTGTCTTGTTCAATGGTGATATCAGCCTGACGGGTTTGCCCACGGTATCCACGAACTTGCTCTGGCCCTGGCTTCCAGTCAATTCCAAGATCAGTCAGAGCAGCCTGCAAGGAAGAGAGGTTACGAATCTGAGTTTTAATCTGGCTAAAGTGTGACATGGTGAATTCTAAACAAGCTGAAGATGGACAAAAGTTTTCAAGCGTTTACCACTCACTAAAAGTGGCATGAGTTGTTGCCGCAGCCGATTGTTCAACCTTCTGGGCAAAGTATTCCGAGGTCATCTCCTGGCTAAGAACTTGACCAAGCTGAGCCTCAATGGCGGCAGTCACCTCAGCGCAGGAAGCGCCAATGATACCTGTCACCTTCTCTTGCACCCGACCATCGGGATAAATAATGAACTCCAGGGTTTCCATGCTTTCAACCAGCGAGTGTAGGTCTTGCAAAAATTCACACCTAACCAGTTCCGTCAAACCAGTTAACAGTGAAAATTTTTGAGTTCTGTCGGTTTAACCAACCCGGTTTAACCAACCCACTTATTGCTAAGTTACATCCAGGTTAAAATCCCGAATGACGGGATAAAGATCCTTAACAATTTTTATAGATAGGGCGGGTAGGTACTCAATTATTTGACAGTCTCTCTTAACTTTAGAGACTAGTCAAGATAAAGAAGGCAAAGGATTTAGTTCATAAAGGTTTACGAAAATAAGCCATTCATTAGTCTCTATCCTTATGGAAGCAGCGATCGCGATACAAGAAATGATCTTCTTCCAGCGAAAAGGATCTTTATGAGGATTCCACAAGGTTGAGTTGGATAATGAAGGTCTGTTTGATTTGAGTGAAGTGAAACATGCCGCAACAATATATGACTGCGCCAGTGAGTGGTGGATTGCAGAACCATTTGGCAGAACCCATGCGAGTCGGAGTACTGGGGTTTGGTGGATTGGGGCAAGCCGCCTGCCGGGTACTGGCTCCTAAGCGAGAAATGCGTTGGGTGGCAGCGGCAGATCAAAAAGGATACGCCTACAACCCGGATGGGCTGAATGCTGACGCTTGTATTGCGGCCTATCAGGCTCAAGGAACGCTGGGATACCTGGATGGGGAAGGCACCCTTTGCAATGACAGCATTCGTGAATTAATTGGACAGGCCCGTCAGGTGGATGGTTACTTCCTGGCCTTACCCAATCTGCCTAATACCTTTATGGCTTCTGTGGCGGAGGAGTTTATTCGATCGGGCTGGCAGGGTGTGCTAGTGGATGCGATCAAGCGAACCAGTGCCGTTGAGCAAATTTTGGCCTTGTCGGAAGATCTGAAAGCGGCTGGTATTACCTATCTAACCGGATGTGGTGCCACCCCAGGACTGTTAACGGCAGCGGCGGCACTGGCGGCCCAGAGCTACAGCGAAGTCCATCGCGTGAAGATTACCTTTGGCGTGGGAATTGCCAATTGGGAAGCGTACCGGGCCACCATTCGGGAAGATATTGCCCATCTTCCAGGCTATACCGTGGAAAAAGCCAGAGCCATGAGCGATGCTGAGGTGGAAGCCTTGCTAGACCAGACGCATGGCTTACTGACCCTGGAAAATATGGAACACGCCGATGACATTATGCTGGAGTTGGCCGGAATTTGCGATCGCGATCGGGTCACGGTAGGCGGCGTGGTAGACACTCGCAATCCCAAGAAACCACTCAGCACCAATGTCCAAATTACGGGACGTACCTTTGAGGGCAAAATCTCTACTCACACCTTTACGTTAGGTGATGAAACCAGTATGGCCGCCAATGTCTGTGGCCCAGCCTTTGGCTATCTGAAAGCAGGGATTACGCTCCATCGTCGTGGCGTTTACGGAGTTCTGACTGCCGCCGAGGTCATGCCCCAATTTGTCCGATAACTCACGTATGAACAGGAGCTTGGGGGGTGAGACACCATAGTAATCGTTTACAAACATAGGTAAAAATGGCTACACCCATTAGTGTGATTTCTTGAATCAACTGTTATACCTATGGCTCCCCCCATTCCCTTGGGCACCCTTCTACGGCAGCGATACCTGATTCAACAAGTGCTTGGACAGGGTGGTTTTGGCCGTACCTATCTGGCGATCGACCAGGAACGATTCGATGAACGCTGCGTGTTAAAGGAATTCTCTGTCCCTTACGAGGATCCAACCCTGATTCAGAAATCTCAACTTCTGTTTCAGCGGGAAGCCAGCACCCTTTATCAACTCCAGCATCCTCAAATCCCCCGCTTTTGGGCTGCGTTTGAGGAAGGACAACGCCTGTTCCTGGTACAGGATTTTGTGGAAGGCCCCACCTATCGATCGCTGTTAAAAGAACGGAAGCAGCAAGGTGCCATATTTTCAGAGGCAGAGGTGTTGCATTTTCTGATGCACATGCTGCCTGTATTGAGCTACATCCACGATCGCGGCATTATTCACCGGGATATTTCTCCTGACAACATCATTTTGAAGGGTCAGGGTACGGCTCCTACTCCTGGCTTGCTACAGGCCGAAGCGGGTTTACCCGTTCTGATTGATTTTGGTGCGGTGAAGGAAGCGGCCACCCACTGGCCTCTCAATAGCACGACTACTCGGGTCGGCAAGGTTGGATATGCCCCTCCAGAACAACTGCAAACGGGACGGGTTTATCCCAACAGCGATCTGTATGCCTTAGCGGCAACCAGTTTTGTGTTGTTGACGGGGCAGGAACCGCGATCGCTGCTGGACAGTCAGACGTTGGAATGGAAGTGGCAACCCTATGCCAGCATCAGCGATGGATTAGCGGTCATTCTGTTGCGTATGTTGTCGGTGTATCCAGGCGATCGCTACCAGTCCGCGCAGGCGGTTCTCCAAGACCTGCAACCCCTGATTGACCCATCCCAGGTGCTGACGGAATTGCAGCCGCCCAAGCTGAAACCGATCGAACTTCCGGCCAACTTGGGACAACATCGATCGGCCCATGCCTTTCCTTCGCCCTATCCCGCTTCTGCCCATCCTCAGGTCAACTCATTACCTCCTACGCCCGCTCCCAGTTCTGCCGAAACCCGTCCGCCCCAAACAACCTATAGAAAGACCGGGCAGCCATCGGTACGGAGAATGCGGATTGCGATCGCCACCGCTTTTTTGTTGGGTACAGCTTTGGCTGGCTCGTTCCTGTGGCGGGTGTTCACTGAGGCTCCGACAAACAATCGGGAGGTTTGGGTTTCCGGTGCTCGATTGCCGGAGTCAGAAGCCTCCCAAATTGTTGGTGCATCCGGTACGAATCCGGGGAATTTAGCGATTCAACCCTCTGCCAACAGTATTGGGGCAGGTAGTTCAGCTACCTCAAAAGCGGCTCCCCCTCAATCCATTCAGTTTCCTACTGGAAAGATTTCGACTGTTTTGCAGGGCAATCTGCAGCAATACAATGTGCAGCCCTATGTTCTGCAAGCCTCTCAAGGCCAGATTCTAACGGCGACCCTGGATGGATCTGGAGTCGTGATGAATCTGCTGCGCTCTAATCAAGAAGGGGTTGATGCCGCTGCCTATCAGACTCGTAATTGGACTGGTTCTCTGCCTGCCGATGATAACTACTTGATTCAAATTTCTGGGACAGGCCCCTATACGCTGCAAGTCGCCGTCACACCGACCTCTCGACCAACTCAGGAAATGACCGAGCGCGTTTCCTTTGCCAAGGGCACCAATGGGACAACCGTGACTGGCAAAATTGCTCCCAATCAAATTCGCCGATACCTGTTAAAAGCCCATCAAGGACAGATTGTGTTGGTGAAGGTGTTACAGGGCCAGGTGAGTTTAAGCGCGATCGCGCCCAACGGCGATCGGATTGGCGGCAGCACCACTACCAGCAAGGATTGGAAAGGCCGCTTACCGATGGAAGGAGATTACGTCATGGAAGTCTCTACCACCCAGCCCGGAGACTATGCCCTCTCGTTTGAGATTTTCTGAAGCTGGTCGTTGGTCATCGGTCATTGGTCATTTGCAGTTGGTCGTTAGCAAAGAACAATCCAAAATCCAAAATCACGAGATTGTCAGGAGAGTTTAACGCTGACTGCCTAGTTTCGTTCCATCTTCTAGCAGTAGGCTATGGTAAAGACTGGTGGGTTGAGTCGATAGTCTAAACGGCTTGACTCTGCTAAGGTAAACCTTGTCCAAGTCCAGAATTGGAGTTTTCCTTTTA
>JBBIQC010000194.1:602-1705 GCA_037442585.1 Oscillatoriales cyanobacterium bin_317 | reverse complement strand
TGAGAAGTCGCGATCGCCCTGCGTAGGGATCTGGCATTCGGCCAATGACTACTGAAAAACACTGCAAACCTGTTACCCGAATGCTACGCCCTTACCGATCTATGGTGTCCGGGGCTTTTAAAACACCCTCTAAGGAAGCACAATCTTCTAGCTGGCCTTGGTTTGAAGCCTGTTCAGTAAAGGAATTATTCCAGTGAGTCCAGAAGCCTTACTCCAAACTGCTGCTGCCATTGCCGAATCAGAGACCGGGGTATCCTCTGTGTTTACCTCGGAGGAATTTGACGAATACGTGATGAAGACCTACGCTCGCTATCCGATTACCTTAGAGCGAGGGGCAGGCTGTCGGGTTTGGGATACAGAAGGACGGGAATATTTGGACTTTGTGGCGGGAATTGCCACCTGTACCCTGGGCCATGCTCATCCGGTGATGGTAGAGGCGGTGACGCAACAGATTCAAACCTTGCATCATGTCTCTAATCTTTACTACACCAGTGCTCAGGGTGAGTTGGCAAAGTGGTTGGTGAATCATTCCTGTGCCGATCGCGCCTTCTTTTGTAACTCTGGAGCAGAGGCCAACGAAGGAGCGATTAAACTAGCCCGCAAGTATGCCCACACCGTTTTAGGGATTGCCGATCCGGTGATCATTACCGCCCATGCCAGCTTCCACGGTCGGACATTAGCCACGATCACGGCAACCGGACAGCCCAAGTATCAAAAAGACTTCAGCCCACTGGTTCCCGGTTTTCATTACGTGCCCTATAACGACCTGGCCGCCTTGGAACAGGCGATCGCAGACATAGATAAAGACGAACGACGAGTTGCCGCGATTTTGCTGGAAGCCTTGCAGGGAGAAGGAGGCGTGCGTCCGGGCGATCGAACCTACTTCCAGCGGATTCGGGAAATCTGTGATCAAAAGGGCATTCTGCTGATCTGTGATGAAGTGCAGGTGGGCATGGGCCGGACGGGTAAACTCTGGGGTTATGAGAACCTGGGCATTGAACCCGATATCTTCACCTCTGCCAAGGGCTTAGGGGGTGGCATTCCGATTGGGGCCATGCTGTGTAAGGAGTTTTGCAACGTCTTTCAACCCGGAGATCATGCCA
>JBBIQC010000194.1:0-592 GCA_037442585.1 Oscillatoriales cyanobacterium bin_317 | reverse complement strand
GGAATCCCTTTGCTTGTGCTGTGGCGTTGGCTGTTTGCCAATTTATCGAACGAGAGAACTTGCTGGCAAATGTGCAGGAACGGGGGGAACAGTTAAGAGCGGGTCTACAGGCGATCGCAGCCCGCTATCCCGATAAAGTAGCCGAAGTCCGGGGGTGGGGGTTGATCAACGGTCTGGAAATTAAACCGGAACTGGAATTGACTTCGGCTCAAGTGGTTCAATCTGCGATCGATCAGGGCGTTTTACTGGTTCCAGCCGGCCCCAAAGTCGTTCGCTTTGTGCCGCCCCTGATTGTGAATGCCGCAGAAGTGGATCAAGCAATTCACGCCGTGGATCAAGCTTTCGCTTCTCTCTAGCGCATCAATCTAAGGCAATTTCCAAACAAGTGAATACCCGCAGAATCGTAGCGGCGTAGCATTCGGCAGTCATCCTCTGGCAGAAGGCGAAAATCCTTGACTGAATGCTACGCCCGTACAGGGGGAAGAGCGGGCGGTATTTCTTAGAGACGTTTCGCCGGAACGTCTCTACAAACAAAAACAACAGATTTGAAACACTACCCACCCTCCCGTACCTGAATTTTTCCATAACACCA
>JBBIQC010000193.1:0-8133 GCA_037442585.1 Oscillatoriales cyanobacterium bin_317 | reverse complement strand
GCTGGTGGGCTAACTCCGGATAATGTCTTACTGGCTTTGCAACAGGTGCATCCCGATGGGATTGATCTCTCCAGTGGTGTGGAATATTCCCCTGGAAACAAGAATTTGGAAGAGGTGGCTCGTTTGTTTGCTACGTTAGGTCATTGTGGTCTATATACCCGTTAAATTAAGAGCAAGCAACCACAGCTGAGTGTATGAAATCCTCTGCTATTCCCACATTGACTCAACGGATCAATCAACCTGTTCAGGAAACGCCTGCCCTGACTTTATCCCTGACGGCTGAAGAGCGGACACGATCGCGCCATCGGTTTGAAACTGCTGAGGGGCAACCTGTTTACCTGCATCTGCCCCGTGGAACGGTATTGCAGAACGGGGATTGGTTGCGATCGGACGATGGCATAGCTGTGCGGGTCGTGGCCAAACCTGAACCTGTGTTGACCGTTACGGCTGACTCCCCGCTCGCCCTACTACAAGCTGCTTATCATCTCGGTAATCGCCACGTTTCCCTGGAGATTGCATCTACCTATTTGCGGCTTGCTCCCGATCCCGTCTTGCAGCATTTGTTAGAACATCGCGGCTTGCAGGTGATCGCAGAAATTCAGCCATTTCAGCCCGAAATCGGAGCCTATGGACATTCTCATTAAAGGTCGTTGGTCATTCATCGATGGAGGTCTGAGATTATCTCAGCCAACTACCCATTCATCCTCTGTCCCTTGTAAAGGATGCATAGTGGATGACAAATGATGAATGACCAACTTCCCTTCATCCTATGACCAATCCCTCAGCACTCCTCCACCTGTTACAACTAGCCAGTCCAGCTTTACCTGTAGGAGCTTATAGCTATTCAGAGGGGTTGGAATCATTAGTAGACAGGGGGCAGGTCAACAATCTGGCAACGTTACAGCACTGGCTGATCCAGGAATTGAGATGTGGAGCGATTCGCCTGGAAGCGGCGGTGATGGTGCGGGCATATCAGGCCATAACAACCCAGGATTGGGCTGCTTTAAGAACCTGGAACCAATGGCTATCAGCCGCACGAGAGACGGAAGAGTTACGTCTGCAAAGCTGGCAAATGGGCCGATCGCTGCTGCGCTTGCTTTGCGATTTAGAGCCAGTTCTTCAATTTGATCCCGACTGCCAGCGATCGCTGCAAGAGGAGGGCTGCAATTTTGCGATCGCCTATGCGCTCGGGGCGGCCACCTGGCAAATTGATATGCAGTCCGCCTTACTGGGCTATCTCTACGGTTGGAGCAGTAATTTAGTCAGTGCTGGAGTGAAGCTCATTCCATTAGGGCAAACAGCTGGGCAACAACTTCTGTTGACTTTACAAGTTCCCTTGCAAGCGGCGATCGACGACGTTTTACGGCTTCCAGATGATGGCTTAGACTCGTGTGGTTGGGGTTTGGCGTTGGCTAGTATGGCGCATGAATGCCAATACAGTCGCCTATTCCGGAGTTAGCATGGAAATGTTTAAGAAAACTAATCTGTTTGATTAGCTAAGATGAACGAAAGAAAAAGTTAAGAAAACCTAACCTGTCTTTACATTGCTTTACCTTGTGGAGGTGGGTTTAGTCATTGAGTAATAGGTAACACTCTGGCTGTAACCGGACAGTACTGAAAACTATTGACAGTAATTTACGGTTATCGGCAGCCTTTTGTGAATTTCTTTTCAAAAAAACAACTGGATATCTATAAATTCGTTTAAATTCGTTAGGATGCAAAGATTAAGTCCGGCAGAGATTATCAGTCAATATCAAGCAGGAAAACGGGATTTTAGAGGAGTAGACCTGAGCGGCGGGTATTTATTTGAAGCCAATCTGGCACAGGCGGATTTATCGAATAGTGATCTATCCAATAGCCACTTACCCTACGCCAATTTAAGTCAGGTCGATTTGCAATCCGCTATCTTACAAAATGCTGAATTGAGCGATTGTGAGTTATATCAGGTGAATTTATCCAAAGCAGATCTTCAAGGAGCAAATTTATCCAGGGCAAACTTACGCTTTGCCAATCTTTCGGGGGCTGACCTGACCAACGCTAATTTGCAAGGTGCAGATCTGTGTTACGCCAACCTTACCTGTTGCGACCTACACCGTGCCAACCTGAGCAGAGCGAATTTGGAAGGAGCGAATTTAGCCGGGGCTGAATTAGAGGGAGCAAACTTTTTTCGAGCGCAGAATGCTAACCTCACAGGGGCGCGAGTCAGCCAGACAACGGTTCTTCCAGACGGATATCGACACGACGGTGAGCAACCCTAAAACCCTAAAACTTATAGCAATTTTTCTTTATCTTTCTAAAATCTGACTTATCGTAATGAATATGAGGTATTAGTTCTATCAAGGCCAATGAGTCTTGTCTGAAGTGCTCTTACCGAACTGAAACCCAAACTATCTTGAATGTGAACAGGAGGGGGAGCCATGAAAACTGCCAATCCCACGGTCAAGAACCTGATCAAAATCTTGATCGGAACAGCCTGGATTGATGGCAAGATTCAACCGGAGGAACGAGAGTATTTACACCGGATTGCGAAAGAAAAAGGGGTAGACCAGGAACCAGATATTTATCCCTTGCTGTATGAATTGAAAGCGGTTTCCCAGGCCGAATGCTATGCCTGGTTAAAAGATTATTTGGGCGATCGGCCCACTTCTGAAGCCTGTCAGCAGCTATTGGAAGCCATCAGTGCCTTAATTTATAGCGATGGCTGTGTAGACAGCGAGGAAGCTAAACTGTTGCAAACCCTGCAGATGATCGATCCTGCAAACGAAAACCCTGAACACACCAGCAACACGATGATCACAGCCATTCGCAATCTCTACCAGCGCTGGGTTTCTAAACTGGAATAGCCTGATCAGGCCATCACCTTAAAACCCCTCCCCGTTTCGGAGAGGGGATCTCATCGAAGCCTGTTTGCCTACCAGCGCAGGGAGGCGGGGAAGGGCTGAGCTCATCCAGGAAACTAACCCAATGACCAGGGACAGCCCCATCCAAGGGTTACTGTTACCGATTGACTTCCCTATACACCAGGATTCTTTTCATCCACCTCTGGAACGAAGTCGGGGCGTTTTTTATCTTCCCAGCCTACAGGCCGTTTGGAGTTGTACCAGGCGATCGAGCCGATACTGACCGCTGCAATAAAGCCGATCACATAAACTGCAGTAAATGCATAGGGAAAATGGGGGCCTGTAGATTCAGCCACTGCCATGAGTAGGTTCATTACGCAACTCCTTCAAATATTTAACTTTTTGACGAATAATGAACAGGATAGAGGGTTGAGCCAGGTGATTTCATCCGTAACGAGATGGATCCCCGACTCCTCCACCTGGAAGATAATAATCGTTTAACATCTAAACTTCCTTCAACCTATGGCCTCAACATACTCTTTTGACATCGTGAGCGATTTCGATCGTCAGGAATTAGTGAACGCTTTAGACCAGGCTCAACGGGAAATTCAAAGCCGATACGACCTGAAAGATACCAAAACCACTGTGGAATTGGGTGATAAAAGCATCATTATCAACACAGATAGTGAATTTACTTTGGATGCCGTCAATAGCCTGATTCAAACCAAGGCGGTTAAGCGCAACCTGTCCCTCAAAATTTTTGATTATGGCAAGGTGGAAACGGCCAGCGGCAACCGGGTACGTCAGGAAATTACGTTACGGAAGGGAATCAGCCAGGAACTAGCCAAACAAATTACGAAGCTGATTCGAGATGAATTCAAAAAAGTGCAGGGATCGATTCAGGGAGATGCAGTGCGGGTGACGGCAAAATCGAAAGATGATCTGCAGGCAGTGATTCAGCGTTTGAAGCAGGAAGATTATCCAGCCGCCCTGCAATTTACAAATTATCGCTGATCGGAGCGATCGCTAGAGGCAGGGGGTAGTTAGATTTCATGCCATTAGAGAAAGTCTCTTGCGATCGCAGGTTTAACAAAACTTTATTGGGGGATTGCAGGTGTCGTATACTACCCGTTGTGGTTAGCAGGAGTAAGAAATCGATGGCGGTGGCAGGGAGGTCCCTGACGGCTCCAAAAGAATTGATGCGTCCTCCGGAGGAGTTTTTTAATCCCACATTGCTCATGTTTTTGGCAGCAGTGGCGATCGCAACTATCTCTACCGTTGGCTTTTTTCGCTGGCATTGGGTTGACTGGTGCTGCTTCACCATGAACGTGATTGCCCTCCACATGGTGGGGACGGTGATTCACGATGCCTGCCACAATGCGGCCCACCGCAACCGTGTCATTAATGCCCTGTTGGGGCACGGTAGCGCTTTGATGTTGGGCTTCTCCTTCCCCGTCTTTACACGGGTGCATATGCAACATCATGCCAATGTCAATGATCCCAAAAACGATCCGGATCATGTGGTATCTACCTTTGGCCCGCTCTGGCTGATTAATGCCCGCTTTTTCTATCACGAAATTTTCTTTTTTCAGCGGCGGCTCTGGCGCAAATTTGAGTTGCTGGAGTGGTTTATTGGACGGGCGATCGTCGGCCTGATTGTGTATCTAGGGGCGCAGTACGGCTTTCTGGGGTATGTGTTTAACTTCTGGTTTGTGCCCCTGGCGATCGTTGGGCTGATGCTGGGCCTGTTTTTTGATTACCTGCCACATCGTCCGTTTCAGGAGCGCGATCGCTGGCTCAATGCCCGTGTTTATCCCAGTCGCATCCTTAACCTGCTGATCGGTGGCCAAAATTATCACCTGATCCATCACCTGTGGCCCTCCATTCCCTGGTACAAGTACCAGGAGGCTTATTATCAGGTAAAACCCTTGCTAGATGAAAAAGGCTCCCATCAGTCCCTTGGTATTCTGAAAAGCCCAAAAGATTTTTTCGGCTTCCTCTACGACATCCTGATTGGTATTCGTTTCTCTCGCACTCAAGATTCAGAGCGCTTGTCAAAAACTGAAGAAGCTGCAGAAGTCAATCCTGGCTCTGTGGTAGGGGGGCAGTCCTCTGAAGTCATTCCCACTCAAGTTGAGTCTGACCCTTCAGAGGAGACTCTCGCTGCTTAAGAACAGGAAGGCTCACGGAATGCGTCCGTTCTCCCTGGTAGAATAGGACGGTTGTGTTGGGCGACACGAACGTTGATTGAGCGGTATACCCTGCCCGAAATGGGCGAATTGTGGACAGATACTTACAAATTGAAGACCTGGCTGCAAGTTGAAATTGCAGTCTGCGAAGCACAGGCGGAATTAGGTTATATTCCTGCTGAGGCAGTGGCAGAAATTAAGGCCAAGGCGAAATTCGACTCGCAACGGGTGCTGGAAATTGAGAAAGAAGTTAAGCACGATGTCATTGCCTTTCTCACGAATGTGAATGAATACGTGGGAGATGCGGGTCGCTATATCCATCTGGGAATGACCAGTTCAGATATGTTAGACACAGCTCTGGCGCTGCAAATGGTAGCCAGTCTGGATGTAATCATGAGTCAGTTGGAAGCGCTGATTCAGGCTATTCGCTACCAGGCCCAGCAGCATCGCAATACGGTGATGATTGGCCGATCGCATGGCATTCATGCAGAACCAATTACCTTTGGCTTCAAGTTAGCAGGGTGGCTGGCGGAGGTGTTGCGGCACCGCGATCGCTTTTGTTATCTGCAACAAGAAATTGCGGTGGGCAAAATTTCCGGTGCGGTAGGAACTTACGCCAATATTGATCCTCAGATTGAAGCGATTGCCTGTCAGAAATTGGGCTTGCAGCCAGACTGTGCCTCGACTCAGGTGATTTCCCGCGATCGTCACGCCAATTTCTTTAATGGGCTGGCCCTACTGACGGCTTCGATTGAACGGTTCGCTGTCGAAATTCGCAATCTGCAACGTACCGATGTCCTGGAGGTAGAGGAATTCTTTTCTAAAGGGCAAAAAGGCTCCTCTGCCATGCCCCACAAACGTAATCCGATTCGCTCTGAGCGGTTAACTGGAATGGCCCGTTTGGTGCGAGGCTATGCCGTATCAGGAATTGAAAACGTGGCTCTCTGGCACGAGCGGGATATTTCCCATAGTTCTGTCGAACGAGTTGCCCTGCCCGATGCCTGCATCCTCACCCACTTCATGCTGGTAGAGATTACGGATCTAGTGAAGCATTTACTGGTCTATCCCGACAATATGGCCCGCAATATGAATGTGTATGGCGGTGTGGTATTCAGTCAACGGGTGATGCTAGCTCTGGTGGAAAAGGGACTGAAGCGGGAGGAGGCGTATGCGATCGTCCAATCCTGTGCTCATGCTGCCTGGAATAAAGACGATGGCAATTTCCGATCTCTGATTGAACGTGATCCTCGTGTGACTGCAAAACTCTCCCCTGAAGAAATCGCCGCCTGCTTTGATCCCCAACTCCACCTGCGAAACCTCGATCAAATCTATCAACGCTTAGGGGTTTAGCTGCAATGCGCTATGCAGTTGTAATTGAGAAGGGAAAGACGAGCTATGGTGCTTACAGTTTCTGACTATGTTGAAGCATCTTGAAGTTCTGACCATAAACCAAAACTGGGTGGACACTTAACGAAAAGTCTCCACCCTCATCACAGAGCCAGCCATTGATTCAGGATTATGAACTAAACAACACCGGAAAAGCGATCGGGGTTGTTAAATTTATAATCCTAATGGTGACGGCATCCTTTAAGTTATTTAAAAAATTGGTTTAGCTATAGCGTCTCTTACGCCGAGCCACAACGGCCTTCCGTTTGCGCTTTTCCAGTGGAGTCTCAAAATGACGATGAGACCTCACATCTGCCAGGATTCCAGCCTTGGAAACCTGCCGCTTAAATCTCCGAAGGGCTGAATCAATTCCCTCGTTTTCGCCAAGAACTACCTGGGTCATCCGAAATGTTCTCTCCAATGAACTAATGGTGTTTCACTAATTTATCATTTCAGTCCTGACCCCGGACAGGGGATCTGATCCTTTTGACCTTACCACTGACTGATAAATGAGAGATCAAGAGTACTAAAGTTGGTGCTTAAGGCTAAATTTAGATGTTCCATTGCATAAATCAGCCATTGCACCGCTTCGCGCTTATAAGATTCGTAATGATTGAATAGAATCGAGAAGCGTTTTTCTAAATGAGGCTTCACTTTGCGGCAAATCAGAATGATCTTCAGCAGTAGGCCAGTGGTTAAAGTTGGCCCAAGATTCGCCAGCAGATCAATAAACACGAAGTGGCTGGGTTGCTGAGAACTTTCAACGACCAGGAAGTTTAATAACTGGCTACAGGTTCTCACGAGTAAAAAATCGTTCAGCTTTTGGGAGTCGCTTTCGGGCAGGGTGTTTTTTAGCTGAGTGTAGAGTTGGTTGTTAAACTGGCGTTTTCCGTACTCTGGATCAACTGAAGCCGTGATGTATTGGTAGAGATCGTCCTTGAAGGATTGGAAAGAGGGGGTTTGAGCGCTATGAGTTAAGAAACACCTCGCCAGGTCCCGATAGGTGTAAGAGCCTTGAGATTTACCTGCAAAGTGTTTCAGTGCCTTACAAAGTTCCTGATCGCTGAGGAGCGTGGGATTTTTGGCTGGCTGTAAGATGCGATTGGCAGTATCTGGAAGGTTACTACGGGAGAGTTGCGATCGCCGCACCTGATACGTCACAAACTGCGATAGATCAATTTCATACTTGCGTTGCGCTCGTGACTTCAGTTGCCGAATGGTTTGTTGTTGTTCATAGGTACTTCCTTCCGCCAGCAGGCAATGATTGTACAGGTAGGGATATCTGGGGATTAAGCTACCGAGCGGCTCCGTTCCGGCAGGGCGATCGCTATCATGGGCTGCACTAATCACCTGCGCGAGTCGCCTTAAGGTGATGTACTGTTCAGTTTCAACGAAATCTTTGACAAGCTCTCGCAATCGTCGGGCGGACTTGGAACGCGCCAGATCCTTCACCGAGCGAAAAGACGGCGTACTCTCAAATAGTTGAATCAATATTGGAATATAAGCCTGATGCTGAGGACGGGCCTGCCAGCGGTTGATCAGGATATGACAACAGCGATTGAGGACAAAGCGGAACTCCTGATCGGCGGTCTTGAGCATGGCGATCGCATCAAGCACCGCTGCAATCTCCCCCTCTGGATAATCATTTCCTTCAATAAAGAGTAACCGAAAGCGATCCACCAACTGGCTGGGGGATTCAGATTGCACAAGCTGCAGCC
>JBBIQC010000192.1:0-8149 GCA_037442585.1 Oscillatoriales cyanobacterium bin_317 | reverse complement strand
GGAGAAATGGACAGGAGGCTAGGTATGGAACATCGTTATCCTCGCAACGCAGGTGTGAAATATATGCTGGCAGGTGGGTCAGTCATTGCTGCTCTGGGATTGTTAATGGATCTTCGGGGGTTAATCCCCAACTTTGCGGCTGCCACTGAACGGTGTCAAGAAATTGTACAGGCCAAATCTCTCCTCTCCCGTGAACAACTTTCCCAGTTGCTGAGCGTGCCTGAAGGATCAAACAGGAACCAACTCCGCCAGATTATGAATGCTCCCTATTGCCGTTTATCCAATCTGGAAGTCAGAGCGGGGGTGACTGCTCAACGGGAAGCGTATCCCCTGGCCTTTGATCCGCAGACCTGGTTTGTTGTGTTGTACGAAGGGGATCAATACATCGGCTATTCGTTTAGCTTTCGACGTTAAACGATCGGGATATGGAGTGATGAGGTAGTCCCTAACGGATGAACATTGAAATGGAGGGAAGAGGACGATTTAAGTGGCTGCAGGACGGGCAAGGGAGCATCTTTGGGCCAATCATCTTAGGTTTTTTTTGGTTAAGAGCGATATTAGGCAGTCTGGTAGTCTCCCTACTTGTCCTGACGGGTTGCAGTACCAGCCCAAATTCCACCGACACGATCGACCTGAAACTTTATCAACAGTGGCAACTGCAACCCGGTGATGCCATTAAGGGCTACTCCGTGGTGGGTAGCCTGGGGGATATCGCCATTGCTCTCAACGGTCAGTCAGTGTACGCACCCTTTGCTGGCCGGGTGCAAAAAGATCGTCGCAATTGCCTGATCTTCTCCAGCCCCGATGTTCCTGCTTATCTGTTTCGCCTGTGCGGTGTTCAGGATGCTCAACTGGGTTCTCACAATCAGGGCGATCGCATCGGTTCTGCCTCCACCGTTTACATTGCCGCTCTGCGAAAACAACCCGATGGAACCTGGGCGATCGTGGAACCCAGTAAACCCATTCTTGAGCGTATTGTCTCCAAGTCTTAAGGATAAGTGTGATGAAGCAAGTGTTGTTTCCAGCGGTGCTGGGATTTCTGGTGCTGGCTGCCGCCCAACCTGCTCTGGCTGCCACTTCCGTTGACTCCGCTCCTACCATTGACCGGGATGGTTCGATTCATTCAGGTCTCACTGCTCGGATGGCTGCTAATACCAGTACGGGCGATCGTGCAGCTACCAGTATCCTTGCCCAGAGTGATAATCCTGTTGCTCAGGACGACCCTGTCACCCAGGATACTCCCCCGTCTCCCTCACCAACTTCAGCAGACCCCAACACCGGGGCACTTGACTTCAATCCCCCTGGCGTAACTGCCATCGCCTCAGCTTCCAGTGCCTCAGATACCGCCACCTCAATCATCAACCCTTCCTCATCTGCCCCACCCTCTCCTTCGCCGCGCTCACCCTCCCCTCCACCCTCCTCCACCAAAGACCTCTTCGCCAATGGTTCTGATTCTCTGGTCGCCCGTGTTGTGGGAGCAGCAGAAGGGACTCGTAATCCTGACGGTTCTCCCACCAGTCTGTATGAAGGGCATCGGGATCCAGGCAATGGAGTCTGGAACCGGGGTACCTTCTCCTATCAATTTGGCAATGCGGAAAACCTCTCGCCAGAAGAAGCGGATCAGCGGCAGATCGCTAAGATTAAGCGCATTTATGAATCCGTGTTGCGGCCTCAAGCCCAGCAGCATGGACTGGATCCCTTAACCCTGCTCGAAGCACTGAATGGCATTGATTTGATTAATCAGGCTCCTCTGGCGGTTACTGAATCGGGGGGGTACATTGAGCGACTGGCAGAGGCGAAGCAGAAGAAGGGGTTAGCCGGGGAGGAGGCAATTCTGGAGGCGCGGGTGTGGTCGTTCTGGGATCCCCAACGAAATGGCTGGGATGCTCCTGGATTGAGGGCGTATGATGACCTGGGTAAGGAAGCCAGTATTCGGCACGATCAGAAACGCCGCATGGCCATGATTGATCGGGCGCTGGATGTGTATCAACAACAGAATGGGGCGATCGCCCAGACCCCACCTGCACCCCAGCCTCAGCCCCAAAAAATGGTAACTCAACAAACCCAACCCCAATCTCAAAAGCGATCTGACCCGGCTCAGGTTGCCGATCTGATTATTTTCAATCACTCATGAATCGTTATCAATATTGCAGGAGCGGTGTATCTGTTATCAAGCTGCTGACTCAATTGATATGATGCACCTAATTCAGAATCAAGTTTCTCGCGCTATGCTCGATCGCCTACAGTAACTCAAAGAAGGCATCATCAATTTCATACCCCAACAGTTGGGTCATGGATTTCAGTCGAGAGTTGCCTGCAATACCTTGCGTTTTCAACCACTGGCCCAGCACAAACACCTTACTCATGACAAAAATTTCCAGGGCTTCAGGATTGAATTGGATTCCATCTCTGGGATGAAACTGGTGGGGGACCAGCATGGCTGTGTAACGAGCCAGTTCTCCCGCTTTCCAGTCCAGCAGAAAGGGAAGCCAGGGGTACGTGGCATCAAGGCGGACAAACCAGAGGCGAATTTCAGGAATTTCTGAGAGTTCTCTGGGGTC
The DNA here is from genome assembly GCA_037442585.1 of Oscillatoriales cyanobacterium bin_317. Lineage (GTDB taxonomy): Bacteria > Cyanobacteriota > Cyanobacteriia > Leptolyngbyales > Leptolyngbyaceae > Leptodesmis. The sequence goes on along the minus strand of JBBIQC010000192.1, from coordinate 5,588 downwards.
TTCCGGTTCTCTGGGAAAATCAATCTGAAATTGAAGCTGCTGCTCATAGGCGAGCAGATCGCCTTTCTGCGCCAGGGGATCCAGCACCGATCGGACAGGAGATAGATCCAGAGTATGAAGTTGGTCAGCGTTGACTGCGATCGCGATCGTCATAGCAGAGCGGCCAGAAGACATTCAATAGGTTTCCCTTCTCATCTTCTCATTGAAGTTTACAAATGCAACGGGTTCTGACCACCTGGCTTGCCATCCAGTGTAGAGCAACACCACACATCCGCAGGAATCTGGCTCTGCTATTGTTCCCACTCTGCTGTTGTTCCCAACGATGAACATCACGATCGCGGAGACGCTAATCCGAATGTTTTGCAGCCTGCTCCCGGATATTCACAACGACGGCTGGGAACACCAAAGATGCAGGTGCATAGGCATCAATCCCAACCCCATCCATAAAGAAACTATTGGGTACATTCATGGGCGTTGCGCTATGTTCCCCGATCGCCAACCGTCACAGATAGTACCCCTCTCGATCGATATCAGCCACTGCCTCAAACTCGATCGATTCCCCTGCCACTGTGGAATAGCAGGATGGATGACATGACTGAGAGCAAGAATCCGGGAATTAGGAGAAAGAAGGCATAGGAAGCAGTAATTAAGTGATCACTGTTGGTTTTTCCATACCCGTGTAATGTGAATTAAGTGCTTGAGGGCTACCTGTGGCTCGAGATTGTGATTGGCAACCTTAGGTTCATAGCGTTCTAGATAAACTCGCAATGTCGCGCCTTGAGTTCCGGTGCCGGAGAGACGGAAAACAATGCGAGAACCATCGCTAAATCCAATGCGAATGCCCTGATTGCGACTGACACTATAATCTACTGGATCAGTATAGCTAAAGTCATCACAATAAGTGACTTGATAATTACCGATCAATTTTCCATTGAGAGTTTTGATTGTACTATATAAGTTTTCCATCAAAGCGTTTGCGCGATCGCTGTCTATCCCTTCATAATCATGACGAGAATAATAGTTGCGTCCATAGGTACGCCAGTGATGCTGGACAATTTCTTGAACCGATTGCTGACGAACAGCCAGAATATTCAGCCAGAATAATACCGCCCACAGACCATCTTTCTCTCGGATATGATTGGAACCTGTGCCAAAGCTTTCTTCGCCGCACAAGGTAATCCGGCCTGCATCCAGTAAATTGCCGAAGAATTTCCAGCCTGTTGGGGTTTCATAGCAATCAATTCCCATCTGGTGCGCCACCCGATCGCAGGCTTGACTGGTCGGCATGGAACGAGCGATTCCCGCCAGGCCACTTCGATAGCCTGGCACCAGATGAGCATTTGCGGCTAGAATTGCCAGACTGTCACTAGGTGTAACAAAAAAACGTCGCCCCAAGATCATGTTGCGATCGCCATCTCCATCAGAAGCGGCTCCAAAATCGGGTGCGTGTTCTCCAAATAAGATATCGACCAGGTTGTGGGCATGCACGAGATTGGGATCGGGATGGCCACCGCCAAAGTCTTCCAGTGGTTCTCCATTGTGAACGGTACCTAGAGGCGCACCTAACCGTTGCTCGAATAAGCGGTGGGCATAGGGGCCAGTAACCGCATGAAGCGAATCCATCACCATGCGAAACCGACCATTAGTGAGTAATTCTCGGATGCGATCGAAATCAAACAACGACTCCATCAATTGAGCATAATCATTCACCGGATCGATAATTTCTACCGTCATCGTATCCAGTCTGAAAACCCCCAACCGATCCAGATCCAGGTCTTCGATTTGCAAAATCTTGTAAGCAGAAATGGATTTGCTGCGAGCAAAAATAGCTTCCGTCACCTGCTCTGGAGCTGGCCCACCGTTCTCAATGTTGTACTTAATGCCGAAGTCAGCCTGGGGACCACCGGGATTATGGCTGGCGGAAAGAATAATTCCTCCCAATGCCGCATACTTACGAATCAGGCAGGATGCCGCCGGAGTGGATAATATTCCGCCTCGTCCCACCAGCACTCGCCCAAGGCCAGTCGCTGCCGCCATTTTCAGAATAATCTGAATCGCCTGTCGGTTGTAGTAACGCCCATCCCCCCCAACCACTAACGTCTGTCCCTGCTTTTCAGACATACTATCAAAAATGGCTTGCACAAAATTTTCCAGGTAATGAGGTTGCCGGAAACTAGATACTTTCTTACGCAAGCCAGAGGTTCCCGGTTTTTGATCGGCAAAGGGGCGAGTAGGAATAGTTTGAATAGGCATGGAACTCTTACCTCATACCTGATAGTCTCCTGACTTGCCCCCGGTTTTGCTGAGGAGGTGAATGTCTTCAATACGGATGGATTTTTCCAAAGCTTTGGCCATGTCATAGAGGGTGAGGGCGGCGATCGAAACAGCCGTCAGAGCTTCCATTTCGACTCCTGTTTCAGCTTTGGTTTTGACGGTAGCCTCAATCCGGTATCCCCGCTCATCGGCTTCGGGAAAGATTTGCACTTCTACTTTTTGAATGGGTAAGGGATGGCAGAGGGGAATCAAGCTGGCAGTTTGTTTGGCGGCCATAATTCCGGCCAATCGTGCAGTTCCCAAGACATCCCCTTTCGGGACATTACCAGTGGCGATCGCAGTGAAGGTTGCGGGAGCCATGCGAACCCGTCCGACTGCCACAGCCTGCCGCACTGTGGCAGCTTTACCGGAAACGTCCACCATTTGCGCCTGTCCCTGATCATCCAGATGAGTCAGTGGTGGCACGCCTGTTTGAGAATTAGAAGCAGAAAAAAGAGGTTGTGTCATTTCCGTCATGAATCGTTTGAGACCCTGCAACCCCTGTCTTAAAAAAAGGAGAATCAGTTGATAAGGGCTGAGTAAAGTTTTCTGCCTAGCTACTTTAGCAGGAATATTATGTGGAACAGGATCTGGATAACACCCCAATTTGGGCAGATATATTGCTCTTTCATTATGTCGTCGGAGAAAAATCGAAAAGCCCTGGCTACTCAGCATTAGGGTATACTTCAGAAATCCAGGCTGAGGGCGAACCAAGGCTACCCTCAACCTGGATTACTCTAAGTATTTGGCACGGTTTGCACGTCGGTTGCACCGTCTACGCCGAGGGCAACCTGTTTGGCTTGTTGTAGAACCCCTTCTGCATCTGGATTGTACTTCAACACCACCACACTGCCAGTTTGGGCAACCCAAAGACCGACATTATCAGAAATGTTGGCATCATCCAGTGCTTTAGCGACCCGCTTAGCCAGACCGCTCTCATCAAAATTACCATCCAGGCCAACCTTTTCCGGGGGAATGGACTGTTGAGCCGCAGACTCTTGCACAGACACTGGAGGAGCCGCAGCGGCTTTCTCCTCTTCATGTTTTCCAAATAACTTGCTTAAAAAACCCATAGAGATATCTCCTTAAAAGGATCCAAAAACACTATGGCACTGATTTAATTGACAAAAGAGATTATTTAATATCTTTTCCACTTTCTTACTTCCTGTGAATTCTTCCTGATGTCTGCCTGTTGCAACGATAGGTTCAGAACTCTTGCCTTAATTCACAGGACAAACAAAGGTTGAGTCTACCCAATCTTGATATCAACCATTAATAATGGAGATGAACAGGATTACATCTAAAACCAAAACAGAAATTTATGAGATACTCAATTAAGCACTCTTCACGAAAAAGTAAATGTACTTAACTTGGTTATTCTTTTACGCCACTAACTGAGGGAAACTGTTTAATCATTGTTTCTGCGGTGCTGTAATACTTCAATGGCACCTTGCCAAGTGGCTCGTTCGTTGGGTTGTCCGATTTGCAGTGGAAATGGTTGGATGGGGTGGGGATCCGCTGTAGATTGGTTGAAGCATGAAACCCAACGTTTTAACCGCGCAAGGAGGGCCGAAGCGACAGAAGTCATTAACGTAACCCAGGAGGCAAAGCGAGGCAGCAAGAACGGAACATACAAATATACTGGTTGGTTTTGTAGTGAGATAAAACCCAATGACAGCAACAGCAACAATTGAGGGCATTCGGACTATCTCTTACATCCCTAAGAAGGGACACCAGTTCTTATCGGTCAACTTGGCATTGGTTGAACTGGCAGAGATCAGCGACATTGCCAAACAGTTAGGGTTCAAGCTTGAACTGGTACAAATCCCATCTCGCTCAGGGACAGAAATCCATGCCCTGTTGTGGGAAGGTGAGATCGCAGATGCTCCTAGCGACATGGATGATCGCATTGATGCCCTGGCAGATTTGATTGATACCGATGCAATCCGACTGTTCGCGGTGCGTGGACTCATAAGGCCGCTTAGGAGCTAACTCCATGAGTGAACACGAGTATCAAAAATCAACGTTGGAGCTAATCTTGGCCCAGCACCCGGAGACGATGCGAGTCATCAATGAACAAATGCGGGTCGCTGAAGCCAATGCCGCAACGGTACAGAGGCAGACCAAAATCGTCGATCAGTTGCTCCAAAAGGTAGATCGACTGTTAGCAAGAAGTTGAAAGAAGGTCTTGCATAAACCTGTTTTCTGAGAAATGGCTGCGACGGCACACCACATTGATCCGATCCGCCCCCTTATTGCGGTGCTGCCCAAGCTGGGTATGTGAAGCACCTGAGCCGGTTCTGGTCATAGAAATGCAGAGTTCAGGCAGCCAGAGGGTTAACAGAAGCTAATGCCTTAGTCTCGACTGTGACGTTCAATGTATTCTCCAGATCAGTGACTGTATCAATAATTTCAAACACCTGATCCAGACGAGTAATTTCAAGAACCAGCCTCACCGAAGGCTTAAGACGATGCAGCACTAAACGACTTTGTCGCTTATTAGCCAGGTGTAGCCCGGTAATCAGAGCACTTAGCCCTGCACTATCAATGAAATCAACCTGGGATAGATCTAAAATCCACAGCCCTTGAGGTGACTCTAATTGAGTCAATGTCTGGCTTAAAGCTTTGCCAGTTTCCAGGTCTAACTGGCCGGATAGTTGAATTAAAACAGCTTGATTATCGTGGTAGGCAATCATAAGTTTAAGTAGATAGCGTCAAATTGATTCGGCAAAACCACGCTTGATTCCCAAAATATTAAAGATAACTTCCTAGAGAAAAAGTGCATCCTCCGTAACTTTACGGAATCTTTACTCCTTCCGTGTCTATTTGCAGGCTCAGTAATTTATTTGTAAAGAAAAAACCATCGGTTAGAGAGGCAGTCAATATTAGGGGCTTCTCTTGTTGAAGCAGATTCAGGGTAGAAAATGGATCAGTTTGAGAAACTGGCTTTTCTAACCCGTTTTGTATAAAAATGTCCGGTCTTTATGTCCACTCTTTGGGCGATTGACAGGTTTCTGTTCCCACGGCAAGATGGGGAGCAAAGGTGACGTTTTGTAAAGGCATTTTCCATGTCGTTGGATTTTATATCAACAGAGACAATTGAGGAATTCGCTCAGCACTATGGCTACTGGGCTGTCTTTCTGGGAATTCTGCTAGAAAACATTGGCATCCCAATTCCAGGAGAAACCGTTACTCTGGCTGGGGGATTTTTAGCTGGCAATGACCAATTAAGTTACTGGTTAGTTTTGGGAAATGCAGTATTAGGGGCTACCCTA
>JBBIQC010000191.1:0-8153 GCA_037442585.1 Oscillatoriales cyanobacterium bin_317 | reverse complement strand
GCAGCTAGATATTGGTTCTATGTTCTATGCTACTTCATATTAAGTTGGTATAAGAGTCAAACTACGTTGCTCAACCAGGACTCGAAAGTCTCGATCGAAGAAGGAAGTCGTCAGACCTGCGGCAACCAACGCCAGCAAGGCAGGAACCAGAGGCACCCACCAACTGAATAGCAGCAGTCCATAGCCCAGCCCGATCAAACAAAGACTGGCGATCGCAAGACTGAACAAGGTTTTCCAGGGAGATTGCAGAATTAACCCCAAGGTAATGCCCAATAACCCCCACAGGAGAATCCAGGCATATTCCACGCTATCCGGCCAAGCCTGTAACAGGGGTCGTTTCCCAAAGGCAGCATTAATGAGTTGACTCACAGCATGGGCCTGGTATTCCACCCCATAAATGATTTGGTAGTGATCCGAAGAGCCTAACGCATTGGACAGAATAGTTCCCTGGGTGGCTGAAGTGAGAAAGTTGTCATTCACGCTGGTAGCTGTCATGCCAATCAGAACCACTCGATCGCGAATCCAATCTGCTGCAAATTGCTTGCGTAAGACATCCATCAGAGAAAGAATGCGAAATGGTTGAGGATGGCTGCGAAAATTCAGCAAAATCTGATTACCGCCCGCCTTAGCTCCCACATAGCCCCCTGTATTAGCTTGAAATCGGGGCAGTGCTACAGTTCCAAAGGACAGGGGATCACTGGCTCGTACTCCAGGCTTGAAGGGAATCCCTTCCGCCCGAAGATACAGGGCTGCCAATCGAAGCACTATTGAATATTTCACTTCTCCAGAGTCTACCTTGCTGGCCAATAGCCCTCGTCGCAATTTTCCATCTGCGTCCAAAACAGCATCCACCATTCCCACTTGTTCCGGTGGCAGTTCTGGCGGCGGCTTTACGGTCAGGCTGGTTTGCCCTCCCAGCACCGACTCAATGCCAATTAAGTTTGGGCTATTTTTGAAGACGGCGGCTAAGGCAGCCCGATCGGGCGTTTGTGTTAAATCCCGGAATAGATCCAGCCCGATCGCACGCGGGTTAGCCGTTTGCAAAATATTCAACGCATCCGCCAAAGTTTGATCTGGAACAGGATATTTGCCCAGCGTTTTGATGTCCTGCTCGTTAATACCAACAATGACCACCTGTGGGTCGGGGGATTCTACTGGACGAACCTTCAACAATTGGTCAAACGCCATCCACTCCAGCACCTGCAGAGAACCCGTGACACGCGCCAACAAAACACAGGCCACCACCACCAATCCTGGTAGCAGGCCAACGCGCCAGACCTTCGCCTGCTGTTTAACCTGTGCCCAGACCTGAGGTGAGTCTTTGAAGTTCATGGGGGATCGGGGATCGGGGATTGGGAATTGGGGACACTAATCCAAAATCCAAAATCGCAAATCCAAAATTAAACCAAGTCCAGCTAGAGAACGGTCATTTTCCGATTAGAGAAACTACGGTTCTGGACTTGGACAAGGTTTAAACATACTGCTAGCTCAATAAGCCCAGCCTTCTGGCAGCAATTTCAATTTGAATCCGTAGATCCTTATCAGGCTCATCATAAACGCCCAATGCATCCTGTAGACGAACCCAGTAATTGCGAACGGTACGATCGCTAACTTGCATCCGTTCGGCGATCGCTTTATCCGTCAAGCCTTCCTGATATTTCAGAGTTAACACTTCCAGCCAGCGTCGGTCAAATTCCGATCGGGCACGCAACTCGAGAGGCAAATAAATCGATCCCCGTAGAGCAACATCCACTAATCGCAGCATTTCCCGAATCGGCAGGGATTTATCCATTGCAGCAAACCCACCTTCATAGGCATTGATCATGGGTTTGAGTTGTACCAGTGGCTTGATGTTGGTGCTTAACACCAGAATATTGGGAGCCAGCTTGCTTTCCAACAGCATTTTCAGGAAGCGCATACCCACTTCAGATCTGGCTGGGGTTTGAGGCTGCTCCGGAATACTCAGGTCTAACACAATCAGCGTTGGGTGATATAGCTTGATTTGCGTTAAAGCCGTTTGCAAATCTTGAGCCGTCAATATCTCTGCGGTTGCGTATTCCCGACGCAGCGCAGGAACGGTTCCCTCGAGAATAGCCTCATGGTCATCCACAACCAGAAAGATTTGCCTGGGCGACTCTGTAGTGCTCTGACTCATGGTTTTCATCCGGCATGGGAGGCTTGCCTTCAGTGTAAAGCGATCGCCCAGAAAATAAACCTCCAGCCTCCGTAAGTCTTTTTCCAAATTTGGAAGGCAGAGTGGCGACTATTCATACCATTTTGGATTTTGGATGGGCGATTTGGGATTAACTGTCTCTGAGTCATGGCCTATAGCAAGGAACGCGCATGACTATCAACCCTATACAATGAAGGGCAACTGGCAACTCCAAACACTCAACCGTGTGGTTTGCATCATCTTATTCAGCAATATCCAGCCTTTAATATTCAACTCTTAACTCTCATCTGCCATGTCTAACTTTTTTCAGTTTGAATCGGATTTTGTGGAGTCGCTGCGATGTATTCCAATGCAGGTGCGGCTCAAGTTGGATACCTGTGGCATTAAGTTGAAGCTGCAGCAGTGGAACCAGTTTACCCAGGACGATCGCCTCCGGCTAGTAGAACTACCCTGCGAAACGGAGTCAGAAATTCAGGCTTATCGGGAGTTTCTGTGTGAGTTGGTACAACAACGGACTGGCGCGATCGCCTCCGAACTTCCGATCGATCCCCAGCCTCCCTGGTTAGATGCTACGACGATTCCCCAGGATGTCTCTGCCAAAGCCGCTGCTGTTGAGGTGAATTTGACCCTAGAGCAATGGGCTTCCCTGATGCCAGTGCAACGATTTGCTTTACTCAAACTGAGTCGATCGGGGCACGAAAATCACAATTTTGTGCCCGCGTTGAAGGAGTTTCAGCTAATCTAAAGGTTTGCGCCTTCACTAAACTTTTACACTATTTAGAATAGGAAAGGGGTCTTCTGCACTTCAGGGACTTTGCTACTGCTCAGATTTTCAGAGATCTCATGGGAAAACTTCCGATCCGCGACCTCTGATCATTTGTGTTTATTTTGAATCAATCCGTCTTGACAATTGACTGATCAGGCAAGATTGAGTTGAATCGTGACTATGGGGCGCTGTATCCCCGCCAAGAGACTTACAAGCACCCGCTGTTCCTTACGGAAGCCATCATTATATGACATACAACACTGAGATCAATAACCTCCCATCAAAGGTTAACTTATCTGCCTACGGCACGCCTACTTATAAAGCTTATAAAGATCGGCTCAAACGCTGGGCGATCGCGCGTCTTGTTCCCAATCAAAAACCCGTCGTTGTGGCCCGGTTCCGCAAACGATCGGATGCCGACGGTCACCTGCAATTCCTGCAACAGCAAATTCCAGACGGTCAGTTTCTGGTGATGTTTGATTGATGGACGATGGCAAATGACTGATGACTAAAGCGTTGGCCGCATTCAAGGCATCTGTCCAACGCTCAAAGTCTTGAGAATAACCACGGGCGACTACTCGGAACATGAAAGGCAGCAGATAGCAAGGAATCAACCGATCGAGCTAATGAGGACTGGGGGCAGAGTAATATCCTAAAACTTCTTGTCCCCAACGAACGAGATTCTCTGATCCTTCCATCATCAGTAAATAACGGCCCTGGCGTAAATGATGTCGATAAATGCTGGCGGCGGTTCCTTCTCCCAACAAACCCAACACAGCCCCTATCATGGCTCCAGTTACCACACTGAGTAAACTGGTAATGATCATAATGTGGGTGATATCCTGTTCTAGTCGCCCGATGAATACGGTGATCCCTGCCCCTATAATGCCGATCGCCCCCGCCCCGATCGCGTAAACAAACGCCTTACGGATGATAATTTGCACTGGATTCATCAATCCCACTCGCTCAGGGCTGCTGTATCCCTGACCTACGATCGCTAAATGCTCCGGGGAAATGCCGTGATAATGCAGCAAACGATAGGCTTGAAAAACAGTACTTTCGTCAGGAAAAATGACGATCGCCAGATAGCTGGAACGGCGACCCATCGCTGATTTTCTAAAAAGACGTCGAATCGACACAGAACTTGGGGGGATAGGGGAATAAGACCGCTTGTTGCATTCTAACCTTAGCGATTCCATCAACCCAATCGACAATCAGCGGATTTAACGATCTCTTTAGCGTCTTTCTGCGGAAACTCAAAATTCGACTTGGCGCGAATCCTGGAATCTCTTTTGCGCTTCTGAAAATCCCTCCCCAGTCAGACTCTCTGCAAAGCAGGCCACTTCATCAGTTTTTTGCCAGCGTTATTCGATATCTTAGAGATAAGGTTCCATTACAAACATTTCTATACTTTTATGCCTCCACGTTGGCCGCGCCAGCCCGATCGCAACGATCCTGCCTACCGCAAACTTGATGACCGGATGACCTTTGCCACCCACGTCGCGTTGTTTGCAGCCGTCAATTCTGGCCTCTGGTTTTTCCGTCTTGCGCCCCAGAAGCTTGGGGGACTTGCAACTCCAGGGGGACTTCCGGGAACTCCCTGGATTACCGTAGCCTGGGCACTATTCCTGCTGGCTCATGCGGTGTATGTATTTGCGATCGCCCAATATTCAGATTCAACTGCACCAGCAGCAACGGCAGGGAGTGGATTCGCCCCAAAAGATCAACCCACTGCAAAATCTAAAAAATCTTGAGTGAATCAGGAGGATTCGTTATGGCAAGCATCAGTTCCAGTGAAGCGATCGAAGCCTTGGCCGCCGATATTGGCGAAAATGTATATATCGACGTAGCCAAGTGGCACCTTTTTCTATCCAATGCCCACCTGCATACAGTCGTGGCCGAAAAACTCTACCCGCTCCTGAGTGGCAATAAACTGTCTGAAGATCAAGTCACCCAGGTGCTGCAAAGCATCCCTGTTAAACTGGGCGGTGGTAAGCGGGAAGTTCCCCTCGCCGACTTAATTCCCATGCAATGTATGGTCAACTTAATGGACTTGCTGGAAGAGTTTCAACGGAAGATGTAATGGTGAACGGGTCGTAGAAAGGTTGCGGCGCAACGTCTCTATGAGCGTCGATTCAGCTTTTGTCGGAGCCGATCGACTAACAGGTTGACTTCCGGGAGTTTCAGTTGCAAGGCAAGCAGGCCGAAGACCAGGAATCCGGCTCCCCCTGCAATACACACTTGCAGGAGCAGGAGCCAGAAGCCATGCTGTCCGAGTAGCTGTTCCAGACCCTGCAGCACTCCCCAGGCCGTAAACCCTGCGATCGTGCTGGCGGCAGCCAACCCCACGGTTGGAATGGCCCACTCCCACAGGGGTAATCCATGTAAACGGCGATGCAAGAGGTATAACATCATCACCATTGACACAATATTGACTCCTACGGTCGCCAGAACCAGGCCCGGTGCTCCTAATGGTTTGACCAGTAGAAAATCCAGCAGGGCATTGAGAAAAATGTTGACCACACTGATGCGGAAGGGCGTATCGGCATCCTCCAGGGCATAGAAGACTCTCACCAAGACATCTCGTCCCAAGTAGAAGAACATGCCCACGGCATAAGCCATGAGAACCAAAGCCGTCAGTTGAGCATCCTCCTTTGTAAAGGCGTAACGCTCATACACAACCCGCGAGATGGGTAATGCCAGGGCAATCATCAGCGCACTGATAGGCAGCATGGTGAGGGCAGTCATCAGCATTCCCTGGCGGATTCGCTGCTTCAGTGCTGGCCAGTCATTAGGATCGGTTAACCGGGAAAAGACGGGCAACAGGGGCACCAGAATCATATTCGAGAGAATCCCGAGCGGGGTTTGCACCAGCAATCCGGCGTAACCCATTGCAGAAACTGCGGCTGCCGCATTGGGAATGAAGGAGGCAAAGAACAGATCGGTCCAGACGTTGATCTGCATCATGCCGGAGGAGAAAGTGGCTGGCCCCATAATTTTGATCACTTCCTTCACCTCTGGTCGGTGGAAGTCAAAGCGGGGCCGCAAGCCTCCCAATCGCGATCGCCACTGGGCCGGAAGCTGCACCAACCATTGCAGCAAGGCTCCTGCCAGCGTAGTCCAGGCCAGCACCGCACCGCCCAGCATGGCGTATTCAGGCAAGATGATCTTGGGGCCGAGGTAGATCACCAATCCGCCCAGGCCCAGCAATACCGTAATACTGGAAAACAGGGGGCTGATGGAGGGCAACCAGTATTGATCCGCCGCATTTAAGGTGCCAAAGCCGATGCCAATCAAGCCCGCCAAAACCGCCATTGGGGCCATGATTTTGAACTGTTGAATGGCAATCTCCCGTGTTTGCTGCAGCACCTGAAAATCCTCCGGAGAAATGCGAGCTGCTCTGGCCTGCGCTTCTGTAATAAACAGACCGGGGGCCACCAGATGCATCAGGGGATCAGCAAAGATCACCATCCCGACCATGAGAATCAACAGCAGGCCCACGACCAGGGTCGTGATACTTTCCACGATCGGCGCGACTTCCTCCCGCTTCCGTTTTGCCAGCACACTGACGATCGCACTATGGAACGGGCCATTAATTCCGCCCAGCAGGATTAACAGAAAGCCCGGAATCACATAGGCAAAGTTGTAAGCTCCATAGGCTGGCCCCACGCCAAAGGCTGCCGCGATCGCCTGTTGCCGTACCAGACCGAACAGCTTACTAATCAGGGTGGCGATCGCCACAATTCCGGCAATACCCGTTAGAGAACGAGAAGGCTTTTTCGAGTCAGTCACAGATCATTTCGCAAAACGGCTTCACTGATCGTAAGGGAAGAGGGAAAAGTTACAATACAAAGCTTTTATTTTTAGCTCGCGATCGCTTAGGATAACGACCATTACTTGTGATGCTGTACCCCCAGGAGGAGGCGCATGAGCGTCGAGCAGACCACTCAACTGATTCAACTGATGCTTAATTCGATGTTGATGAGCGTTGTCTGTGCTCTTGTATTGGGGGGGCTGACTGCACGGCATAGTACCTTAAGTGAAGAAATTCAGGTATTGCAGCAGGCGGGTGCCCAGGAAGCGAATGGGGACGGAGTTCGTAGTCAGGTTTTGCAGCAGCGGCGGCAACAGCGCTATTTTCATACCCGCTATCGGATCATGGGCTACAGCGTGATGATGGCCTACTATGCATTATTTTTCTCTATCTTGAGTGGGTTCCTGCTGGCGCTGCGCGGATTGTTCGGATGGGACTGGCTAATTCCCGTTGCCCTGGCGCTGTTTGCGCTCGGTATTGCTGCCCTGCTGGTGGCGGTTGGTTTAACACTGATTGAGTGGCACCTCTCCAACCGTCCTCTGCTGGATGAAGCGGGCAACCTGTTGAGTATGGGGCGCATGAAACAACGGTATGAGCGATCGCGCCCAGTTTCTCGTCGGTCTGCTTTAGCCAGCCGCCGCATTCGAGGATCCTCAGTACCAACCAGCAATCACAGAATGAGAGTAGGTTAGGCTGGAATTAGGCAAGGGGTTGGGGAGAGGTCTGTCGAACTGATGGTAACAGGCGGCTTTCTGCAATCCAAAAGCTAAAAACCTCTACTGTTGCGGCTTTAATTGCTTCAATTCCTCCTCTGCGATCGCGTACCACACCTGACCAAAGGTTTTGGGATTCAGGGTTTTGCCCTTTTGATCAGGAAATAGTTCCCCGAAGCGGTTGTTTGCCAATACATTCAGTTCTCGGCTATTGACACTGGCCCCATTAGCGGGAGCAATCCACTGTTCATAATCGGAGCGCTGGTAGCTGCCTAACTTACTACGGGTTTCAGCGCTCAGGCGGGCTAACTTCGTCTGCAGCTCATTGGAGATCGCTGTCCACTCTTGTTGCAGGTCAGTCTGTTCCGCTGCCAATTTCTTCCCTTGTAAATCAGGATGCTTGGCATAAAACAATTCATCGGTGAGTGCGGCCAGAAACTGAGGTGAAATTTCTGCCTCCCCAGAGCCAGGGGATGACATTCCAGACTCACGAGTTGGCTGACGATCGGGGATCGATTGCACGGGACTGGGCGTGGAAGTGGAACCAGAACTATCAGTAGCCGCTGTTGGAGGAGAATTTGCCGCGATCGGTGACTCCGGAGAAGGCTTGAATGGCCAGTCTTTCTGCACCCAGGACAGAGCACGGAACGATATAACGGCCACCAGGAGGGCCACACTGCTCAGCAG
>JBBIQC010000190.1:0-8233 GCA_037442585.1 Oscillatoriales cyanobacterium bin_317 | reverse complement strand
CCTTGAATGTTGCCAATCCCCTGACGGCAAACTACTTCAAGCAACTTGGTTTAGAACGGTTAACCGCTTCCTATGACCTGAACATTCAACAGTTAGAAGATCTGCTGAAACAGTGTCCTGAGCAGTGGTTTGAAGTTACGATTCACCAACACATGCCGATGTTTCACATGGAACATTGTGTGTTTTGTGCCTTTTTGTCAGAGGGAACGGATTACACCAACTGCGGTCGTCCCTGTGAAAAGCATGAGGTAACTTTGCGCGATCGTGTTGGTACCCAGCATATTCTTCATGCGGATGCAGGTTGTCGTAATACCGTATTCAATGGGGTTGCCCAAACGGGTGCAGAATATGTGCAGCGATTATTGGAACTAGGACAACGTAACTTCCGACTTGAATTTGTCAGTGAAACTCCGGAGCAGGTGATTCAAATCATTCAACGCTATCAACAACTGCTGCAGGGACAGATTACTGGAACCCAACTTTGGCGAGAGTTGCATCTGCACAGCCAGCTTGGAGTGACACGCGGGCCACTCGAACGGTAGTGTGAGTTGAGGGGCCACTTTAAAACCCTAATGATGTCTTACGCCTCTTGTCCCTGTCGATCGCAAGCAACTCAGATATGGCTGAAACAGATTCATCACTGGATATCCGCATTGCTCAAGTGAATCAGCGATTAAAAGCAGCGAAGATGGGCTTGCAAATTGAGCGTCGGGGAGAAAAATTAAACTTACGGGGGACATTTCCTCCTCGTCCTGGAAGTTTGAAGTTGAAGCCCTATCAACAACGCTTGAGTTTAGGATTACCAGCCACTCCAGCCGGATTGAAGCAGGCAGAACAGGAGGTGAAGATTATTGCCGCCCAGTTAATCCAAAATACGTTTGACTGGCGCAATTATGTCTACGGTACAGGCTGGGGACGGTTGGATCAGATGGGACTGGCCCAGCAAATTCAAGCCTTTGAACAGCATTTCCTGACCGATGCCGGACGCAAGGGACATCCCACCTCAAACCAAACTACCTGGGAATTTGGCTATGCTCCCTATCTGCGGAAATTGGAGGCGATCGCCCAGGCCAATCCCAGCCTCAGCCTTGCCGAAGCTATTTATGCCACTGTTCGCAGTACTGATCCACACACGCGCAGCCGTCAGGTTTGCTGTACGGCCTTAAGTGCCTTCGCCACATTTCTCAATCTGGAATTGCCGATCGAGTTGAAATCTTTCTGGGGCAGTTACGGGGCTAGTCGCGCTCAACCTCGTGAACTACCCAGCGATGAACTAATTGTCGCCACCTGGAATACAATTCCCAATCCGGCATGGCGCTTTGTTTACGGCATTATGGCCACCTACGGCTTACGGAATCACGAAGTTTTCTTCAGCGATTACTCAGCATTGACCCAAGCTGGGGCAACTCCCACGGTGCAGGTGTTGGCAACGACCAAAACGGGGAGTCATGAAGTTTGGCCCTTTTATCCAGAGTGGGTGGAACAGTTTCAATTACGAGAAGGCCGTTTACCTGCTGTGCAAACTGACTTGAGCGAAACCACACTACAGCGCATTGGTCAATTGGTATCTGTGCAGTTTCGCCGCTACGATATTCCCTTTTCTCCCTACGATCTGCGCCATGCCTGGGCTGTACGAACCATTCACTTTGGCCTGCCCGATACCGTGGCTGCTCGCATGATGGGGCATTCCGTCGCCGTTCATACTCGCACCTATCATCAGTGGATTACTCGCCGAGATCAACAGCAGGCGGTTGATTCAGCTTTAGAGCGAAGTCGGGGGAGCGGGAACAGGGAATAGGGAGTAGAGAATCAGAATTTTCAAATTCTCTAAATTCCAGGAAGCAGCAGTAGTAGGGGCGATCGGCCGATCGCCCCTACAAGAACTTGGGGAAGATGGTAATACCGATTTAAACCATGATCGCTGCAGATAACCCCACCGCCTTCGGCACCTCCCCTTAGCAAGGGGAGGTTGGGAGGGGTCACATTGGCACTGTTTTCAAATCAAATTGGTATAAGTTATGCTTTACCGAAGTTGGCTGATTAAAGAATGACCATTTTGGGCAAAGCGCTCTGCCAGAACCTGCTGGTAAGCAGCCTCGTAGCCATCCGTCATGCGTTGCACACTGAAGTTTTCCTCGACGTGCTGACGGCATTTGGCCCGATCGATCTCAGGGATTCGCTGTAAAGCCTGCAGGCATTCCTCTACGCTGCGGCAAAGGAACCCGGTTTGTTCATGGGCGATCACTTCCGAGGTAGAACCCAGCTTCATGGCAATCACCGGAGTGCCGGATACCATTGATTCAATCATCACCAGACCAAAGGGTTCTCGCCAGGTGATGGGAAACAGCGTGGCTACGGCATTCCCCAGAAGGATATTTTTCTGGACGTGGTTGGCTTCTCCCAGATATTGAATTTGTTCGCCATCGATATGGGGTTTGATTTCGGTTTCGTAGTACTCCACATCCACCGCATCAATCTTGCCCGCGATTTTTAATGTCCAGCCCGATCGCTTAGCGATTTCGATCGCCAGGTGGGTGCCTTTCTCTGGAGAAAGACGACCTAAAAATGCCAGGTAAGGCGGATCGCTGGGTTTGGGATAGAAACGGTAGGCAGAGGTGTCGATGCCGTTGTAAACCGTAGCTGCGTAATTCAACCCTAAGCGTGGCTCTCGCTGGTCATGGGAAATGCTAATAAACGGCTGTTGACGAGCATAGGTAAACAGCTTTTCGTTATCCGGAGTGAAGATACCATGCAGCGTATGAACTGTCGGAGTTTTCACTAACCGGGCATAGGGAAGTGCGGCACATCCCATGTGAGAATGGATAATGTCAAAATCCTTGGCTCGCTCATAGACGCGAGTGAGTTGTAACATTTCATAAATAGCCGCTTCTTTAATGCTTTTATCAAGCCGTAATGCTTTTGGATGAACAGATTCCAGAGTAGCTTTGGTAATCGAATCCCCCGATGCAAACAGCGTAACTTCGTGTCCTCGACGTACTAATTCTTCGGTCAATAAGCCAACGACCAGTTCAGTGCCTCCATAGGTTGTGGGAGGTACTCGCTCCCATAAAGGGGCAATCTGAGCAATTCGCATGGTTAAACCTCCTATGTAAACCTGGGAACAAGTCTCTGAGTTGAGAACGGAGTTGAGAGCAAACTCTGTGGCCCCGGTTTTCCCAGGCAACTCTGTACACGAAAACGTAAAATTTCATCAAAATCTTCAAAGAAAATGTATTGTTTTGTCATGTAGGGATATCCGTACTCGGGTTCCTAAAGCTTCTATGAAACGCAGGGTTCAAGTCATCTAGCGCAAGATATAAACCTTGTCCAAGTCCAGAACCATAGTTTCTCTAATCGGAAAACGATCGTTCTCTAGCTGGACTTGGTTTAGCTCCATGAAATATGTTTGTAAAACTTTAAGAAAAGTCGGGATTACAGTTGGAAGGGAACTTCAATAGCAAGTTGATCGTGAAGCAATTGATACAGCAACCACTGAGTGATGAGAATCAGCCCCAGATGAGCTTGCAGGCGATCGCGACCTTGAGTACAGAGATTGCCCATCAATTGCCAGTATCGATGGCTCTCGTGGAAAGCCTGACTTAATCCTTCAGCAACAGTTAGTAGCGTCATTGCACCTTTTGAGCCAGATGCAGGCAGGGTAGAGGAGTTGAAGGAATCACCACCCCAGTCAGTGAGTGCATCCAGAACGATGACTATCTGGCCAATCAAGTGCAATTCAGTGGCATGGTTAGTCCGGAATTGTAGCGCTGCAGTGAGCCAGGGAAGCGCTGTTGGAGCCGCGATTTGCCAGTAATTGCTCTGGTTTTCCAGGGTTGCGGAGCTTAACTGAATGAAATGGTGTTCATGGGCAAGTCGGAGCAAGGAACAACACCGGGCATGGGTGTGCTGGAGCAGGAAGATCCGGTGATGTAAGGCCGCAGTGGCGAATGGCAGCTTTGACCAGGAGCAAGGGGGTTCAGGATTGTTTGGTAAAAAATGAAGCAAATAGTTGAAATAATTCGCGATCGCTTCGTCAGATAAATCAAACTGTATATATCCCTGGGAAGTTGCCTGAATTGTCAGTCCCTGCACAATGTCTATGGGAGGAGACAAATCAGAAGAAGGTTTAAGTAATTGGCATTGGTACAGAAGTTGAGTAACTAATTCTGCAGCAATCTCAAAGGCAGGCTGAGTGGAATTAGCCGCCAGACGATGGGCGATCGGGGAAATATAGCGAACAGGATAAGCATTGCGGATTCGCTTGATTGGAAACAGTCCATCCTGTGCCACAAAACTCTGATCTTGGGGAGAAAATTTCTGATCCTGAGCCAGAAAATTCTTACCCGTAGAATTTTTTGTGGTATTAATAGTTCGTTGGAGTAGAGTCCGTAACAACCGTTGAGGAGAATGATGCAGAGTGTTACAGGTAAACATTTTGAATCTTAATCTTCTGGGTTTTTACGGAACGCCTATAATGTGAACGTAAAGACCGTATAAGCAATGTAAAGCTAGCAGGGTGGTAACTTTTAGTTGTTTCACCTAACTTAGAGTCTAGACCGTGGCCCCAATTTAAGTACTTGAGTTTCCCCCCGCTCTCCTTATCCACTCTCCAGCTTGCCACCTATGTACTCCGTATCTTCTAATACTTCAGAGGCATCTCGTCCCTTCCTCACCTGGCAGCGAATCATTGACTGGTCGCAGGAACATTATCGTGTGCGGACTTTCGCCAAAGATGAAAAAATTCCGGCTCGACCTGGGTTGCTTTATCTGGTTCAACGTGGGGCCGTGCGACTCGTTGGCAGCGCTCAGGTGAATGCAACCAGCAGTAGTTCTTCCCGTTTAGCACAAATTACCCCGGAAGAAGCCTTTTTGGGATTTGTGGGAGCGGGGCAACCGTTTGAAATAGTGGCGCAATCGCCATTTACTCTGCAAAGTTATGCCCATGTTGATCAAACATCTGTGTTGTGGATGTACTGGCATGATCTGGATAACTGGCCCCACTTTCGGCGAGAAGTATTGGACGCTTTTCGCTATCAGCACCAACGAAAGTTGCTCTGGCTAAGTACTTTGGGTCAGCGTCGCACCATCGATCGCCTGTTAGGATTCCTCACCCTCTTGATTGAAGAATTTGGCGAACCTTCGGACAACGGTTACTGTTTGCCGTTTCCCCTCACCCATGCCCAGATCGGCAGTGCGATCGGCTCCACCCGTGTTACCGTTACCCGCTTAATGGGGAAACTGCGGCAGCGCGGTATGATTCGCACCCAGGGGGATAATTTGATCTGCATTCCTACGGATTCAGCACTTAATAAGGCATCCCAGTAAAAGGCAATGGCCACCTGTCCTTCGTCATGGGTTACTTACCAGGGATAACTCTCAACTTTTAACTCTCAACTTAATTCCTGCGACAAAGGAAAGAATCGTTCGGGCTTTTCCTGAGCGCTGGCTTTTGCCAGAAGTTTGCCTGCTTGTTTCAAATCCACATTGCCACCGCTGATGATCACACCAATTCGGGCATTGGGAACGGAAATGATGCCTTCCAGCACAGCCGCCGCTGCTAAGGCTCCCGTGGGTTCAACGACGATCTTCAGCCGTTCCCACAAGAACAACATACTGCGGAGAATGGCAATTTCCGACACTGTTACCATGTCCGAGACATAGTGCAGAACCAGCGGAAAGGTATAGTGACCCAAACAGCTAGTCCGGGCACCATCTGCTACCGTATCAGGATTGTCAATGGTTTGCAGGGTTTTACTGTGGAACGATCGCGTTGCGTCATCGGCCCGTCGCGGTTCTACACCGATCACCTGGCAGCGGGAAGACAGGGTGTGAGCCGCGATCGCACAGCCGGACAGCAAGCCACCTCCCCCACAGGGAACCAGTAACAAATCCAGTTCTCCCACCTCTGCAATTAACTCTTTAGCCGCCGTTCCCTGACCCGCAATGATTTGAGGATGATCATAAGGGGGAATCAGCGTTAATCCTCGTTCAGCCGCTAAGGTTTGGGCCAGTTGTTCCCGGCTTGTGGTTGCCTGGTTGTACAGAATCACCTCGGCTCCGTATCCTCGCGTGGCGGCCTGTTTCACTGCAGGAGCATCTTCTGGCATCAGGATGGTTGCCGGAATGTGGAGGAGTTGGCTGGCAAGGGCGATCGCCTGGGCATGGTTCCCGGAGGAGTAGGCCAGTACCCCTTGCTGCCGCTCTTCAGGAGAGAGTTGCGAGAGGGCATTGAAGGCTCCCCGAAATTTGAAGGATCCGGTGCGCTGAAAGTTTTCACACTTAAAGAACACCTGGCTACCCACACGGCGATCGACCGTGGTAGAAGTCAATACGGCAGTGCAATGAGCCTGTCCTGCCAGCCGATTCGCTGCCGCTGCTACCTCTGCATAGGAGACAGCCTGAATAACCTGTGCGGGATTAGACGGAACCTGAGAAAACGGAGTCATGCGATCTGGTATGTTTCCCCTTCACTGATCCCTAAAACGGGTGATAAAACATCCCCCAACTGGGTTGACCCAGTTGGAGGAATACATTGAGCAAAAACCACTCTAAAGTAAGAAGTGTGTAGAGTACAGACACTTCTTGGGGGCCGATGGGGGTTTTATTCGGCTCCCTAATTCCTTTTTAAACGGTACTCATCGCCATCAACTCATCTGCCATTTCAAAATTTGCGGTGACACTTTGCACATCATCCAAATCTTCCAGGGCATCCATCATTTTCAGTAGGCTGCGAGCCTGGTCAGGGTCGATGACTTCAACGGTATTGTTGGGAATCCAGCGTAGCTCTACCTGCGTTACGGTGTACCCTTTATCTTTCATCGTCTGACTGAGAGTTTCCAGCAGGGTTGGATCGGTTAAGGCTTCTGCGACTGGGCCTGCTTCAGTTTCGGTCAGTTCATAGGTATCTGCACCCCCTTCTAAAAGGGCTTCCAGCAGTTCCTCTTCATTGATTTCAGTAACCGCTTCCGATCGCCGTCCCCGTCCAGTTTTAGGAGTTGTCAGGGATACTTCCACTACTCCCTTCTGATCGAACATCCAGCCTACACAACCTGTTTCACCCAGATTGCCGCCATTTTTGCTGAAGGCGGCCCGTAAATCGGCTGCGGTGCGGTTACGGTTATCCGTCAGGGCTTCAATTAAAATTGCCACTCCTCCGGGGCCATACCCTTCATACCGGATGGCTTCCAGGGCGGCATTATCCGCTCCTAACTTGCCTGCCCCTTTGGCGATCGCCCGTTCAATATTCTCGTTGGGAATGCCTGCAGCTTTGGCCTTCTCGATCGCGGTTCGAAGCTGAAAATTGCCTGCTGGATCGGGTACCCCACTCCGGGCAGCGACGATAATCTCCCGGGAAATCTTGGTAAATACTTTGCCTTTGACGGCATCCACCCGTGCCTTTTGGCGCTTGATGTTTGCCCACTTACTATGTCCTGCCATCGTTCAATCGCAACTTTATAAAGAAAACACGATCCTCTCAATCAAATAGGATACCGTTCCAGAAAAGCCAGTGTCAGCGTGAACCGGATCCTGTAAGAACGGTTTTGATCAATCGAGGATAAACTGATTGCAATTTACTATCGTCAGACATTTGCTATGGATGAAGCCACCATCGCTCACAATCTCACCCGGTTCCTGCTGGTGCTGTGTATCTCCCTGGCAGTAGCCACCCTTCCCAGAGTCTTCGGGTGGTTTCGCCAGGTTCCTTATACGTTAATGCTGGTCATTGTCGGATTGGGATTGGCTTTCATTGATGTGCGCTTTGTAGAGCTTTCCCCCTCCCTGATTCTGATGATCTTTCTGCCGCCTCTCTTGTTTGAAGCTGCCTGGAATCTGCAGTGGTCTCAACTCAAACGTCAACTGTTACCCGTTACGCTGTTTGCCGTATTGGGCGTTGTGGTTTCCGTTGCCGGAATTGCGATCGGGCTACATCAATTAGCTGGCCTCTCCCTGGCGACAGCACTGTTAGTCGGAGCCTGTCTCTCAGCTACCGATCCGGTTTCAGTGGTGGCTCTATTCCGGGAGTTGAAAGTGGATAAACGGCTTTCTACTTTTATGGAAGGGGAAAGTCTGTTTAACGATGGCATGGCGGTTGTTGCCTTTGGTTTTTTGGTGAGTTTTGCGATCGGAAAAAACCCGCTAACCGTCCAACCAATTCTGGTGCAACTGCTGAGCGTTGTCGGGATTGGGATTGGGGTTGGCATGTTGATTGGCTTTGCCATTTCCTACCTGACTC
>JBBIQC010000189.1:0-8238 GCA_037442585.1 Oscillatoriales cyanobacterium bin_317 | reverse complement strand
TTTGTTGAACAGCCGTCTTGCCAATAATCTGAGCGGCATCACAACGATCAAGAGTTTCACGACCGAAGACTACGAGCGGGAACGGGTACAGGTGGACAGTGAAGCCTACCGCCGCAGCAACCGCAAAGCGATCGCCCTCAGTGCCGCCTTCATTCCCTTAATTCGCTTTGTCATCCTGATGGGCTTTCTGGCGACCTTACTGTATGGCGGCCAACTAGCGATCGCAGGCCGTCTTTCCGTGGGTAGTTACAGTGTTCTGGTTTACCTGACCCAATCCCTGCTCTGGCCCCTCACCCGTTTGGGCGAAACCTTCGACCTCTACCAGCGAGCCATGGCCTCGACCAATCGGGTCATGAATTTGCTGGAAACACCGATCGAGATTCATTCGGGCAGTTTGTCCTTGGTCATTGATCATGCGTCATTGGCAGCAGACAACGGACAACGGACGAAGGACAACGGACAGAGGCCAATCCAAAATCCAAAATCCAAAATCCAAAATTCCCTCCTCGTCCAGGGCGACATTCAACTCCATGACGTGACCTTTGCCTACCGCGATCGTCCCCCGATCATTGAGCATTTGTCGCTACACATGCCGGCGGGCAAAACGACGGCGATCGTCGGGTCTACCGGATCGGGAAAAAGTACGCTGGTAAAGCTGTTGTTACGGCTGTACGAAATTCAGTCGGGCCAGATCACGTTAGATGGCATCGATATTCGGGACTTGAAACTGCGAGATTTGCGGCAGGCGATCGGCTGGGTCAGTCAGGATGTGTTTCTGTTTCACGGTTCGGTGGCCGAGAATATTGCCTACGGTTACTTTGATGCCTCCCTGGATGAAATTATGGCCGCTGCAAAAATTGCCGAAGCCCATGAGTTTGTCAGGCAACTGCCCCAGGGGTACGACACGATCGTCGGCGAACGGGGCCAAAAGTTATCCGGCGGCCAGCGACAACGATTGGCGATCGCTCGGGCCGTCTTAAAAAATCCGCCCATTCTGATTCTGGATGAAGCCACCTCTGCCGTCGATAACGAAACCGAGGCGGCCATTCAGCGATCGCTGGAGCAAATCACGGTGGGCCGGACTACCATTGCGATCGCGCACCGTCTTTCCACCGTTCGCAATGCCGATTGTATTTACGTCATCGAACACGGCCAACTTGTTGAGCGAGGCCGCCACGAAGACCTCTTAGCCCAACAGGGAATTTATGCCAGTCTCTGGCAGGTGCAAACTGGCCTGAAATACTCAAAGTAGCAAAGAAAGGCAGAAGGCAAAATTTAGCTGGTGAGCGGCTCAAGACTCAGAGTGCACTCGTCAAATCGTTAAACCGGGGTCTGTTGCACTCAGCAAGTCAACCCTTTCGGGGGTGTGGGGGAGATCGGACCCCACGCAGCGAGGGACCGGGGGGAAGTCCCCCGGATCTAGACTTTGGGTTTTACCGAGATGGGTGTACACCGTAGCCCATGTTGGAGAAGGGGTGAGGGGTGAGGGCATCTCAGAATTCAGCGGGAACCTGATATGGCCCAATCCTGCTTAAGTCCGAACCGACTTCCGCTGCCGGAAGAATACCCGCGCACCCAGAGCCAGCAGACCCATCAGCAGTGGGGGAGCCGGAATGACCTGCGCCGTAATCCGAAAGTCATTGAAATCCCTATCATTCCTGCCACCTGGAGCGAAAATAATTGTTCCTCCTGGCCCAAAAGATCCATTCCATCCCCCATCCTCAAAGGAAATTGGAACAGAATTGCCCGCATCAAGAGCCGCAATGCCTGATGTGAAAAGTCCGGGATTGTATCCTGGGCCAGTTGACCCAGATGATCCAAAAACTGCTTGTTGATATGGCCCTGGAGTAGCATTGAGAGTCCCAGCATTGGGATCCAAATACGCTGCAGTATTAAATGAGGTCGTTGAGTAAACAATGGGGGAAAGACCAGGTTGAAAAGGTTGAGCACTGTTGGGGTTGAAATTACTAAGCCCTAAAGTGTACAGAGTGTTTGCACGAAAAGTGAAGTTGACAGTACAGGGTGATGGTGCCTCTGGGCTTCCACAAATGAGTGAAAGCGTACCAGAAGTATTTGGCGCTTTATTTTCCTGAAAAAGAAGTCCTCCGGACGCGAGGGTGGGAGAACCTCCTGTGACCTCGTAGACCGCCAGAGATGACTCATAAAAGTGGTTGGAACCGACATAAGTGAATTGAATCGTGGTGTCCTGGCTGAATTGAATCCCGTTAGTTCCAAACCGGATAGTGGCGGCCTGGGCGGTGAGGGGCAGCAAGCTCACAGCAGCAGTTGCAGCCGTGGTTGCAAGAAGAAATCGTACCTGCATGAATGTGTGCCTTGAACAACTTCGACAAGTAATTACTCCTCTCTTCTAGGAAAAAAGAGATTTACATTAATTTCTTGGAGAATTTATTAAAACTTTACCTTGATCGTCCTTAAGTCCTCGCGCTTCTAGTAGGTCTAAGTTAGAAAGGATTGAGTAGTTTTCTGTCCTGGGGGTTTGCCTGCCCTCTTCAGAGGAGGTTTTAAAGGTCCTGTTCAACCACCCTCTTAGATGTCCAACCCTTACTGTTGTTTCTATTCATAATGTCGCACTCTCCCACTCCATCATTCCTGCGATCGCCCCGGTTCTACGCAATGCCCCTATTGCTGGGAACAATGGCGATCGCCCTACTCACCCTTTCTGGTTGCTCTGGAGTTCGTAAATCCTTAGCCTCCGTTTTGGGTAGATCCGATGCATCTGCCCCAGAAGCCCTCCCCAGTGCTCGCCTGATCAAGTCCACTCCCGCTCAAATTGCGCTGGTTAACCACCTCAACAGTGTGGGAGCAAAGTTCTATGGCACCTACTGGTGCCCCTACTGTACCCGGCAGAAAGAACTGTTTGGGGAAGCGGTAAGTCAACTGCGGATTGTAGAATGTGACCCCAACGGAAAAGATGCTCAACCTGCCGCCTGTGCCAATGCCAATGTCAGCAGTTATCCGACCTGGGAAATTAATGGCCAACAATATCCAGGAATGCACTCCCTGGAAGAACTGGCGGCGTTGTCCGGCTACAAAGGTTCCCTCAATTTCACCCAGTAAACCGCTATGACACGGGTAAAATCACTCCACAAAACTTTGACGGACAGGCATTTGAGGAAGCTTTTATGGCTACCGGCTTTGTTTCTGGGCGGTTGGCTATTTGTTTGGCTGACTGACCGACTGATGCAAAGCCCGTTTTATCGGCAGGTGGAGCAGTTTGCCTTCTGGATCGGAGAAAACTACGATCGCTGGTTGAGTCAGCAAACCGTCAACAATCCTCTTCTATTGATTGGGTTTGCCTTTGTCGGTGGATTGGTGGCCAGCGTTTCCCCCTGCATTCTGTCCTTACTCCCGGTGAATTTGAGCTACATCGGCACCCGAGAGATTACGTCCCGGCGAGATGCCTTCTCCAAAGCAAGCGCCTTTGTGTTGGGCGTGGTCACTGTACTCAGCCTGCTGGGATTATTTTCTTCTCTGGCCAGCTTTGTCTTAGTCCGCTATCGGGGCTACTTCTTCATCCTGGTCGGAACGGTGATTGTCCTCATGGGCTTGCAGATGGCTGGTATTCTCCAGCTTTCCATGCCTCAAATTTCTTTGCCGACTACTCAACCTGACCCTGCTGCTGGGCAACCAACCGCGATCGCAACCCGACGATCCATTGGTCAATCAGTCCATTCTCTCCTAACCGGGCCTTATGGAGTAGGACTGACCTTTGCCCTAGTCAGTTCTCCCTGTAGCAGTCCGATTATGGTTTCCATCTTGGCCGTTGCTGCTGCCACAGGTTCTCAACTGCAAAGCACGGTCACGATGGTGAGTTATGCGCTGGGCTATTCTGCGGTCATCTTCCTGGCCAGCCTATTCGCAGGATTGGCAAAACAAACTCGTGGGCTGTTGGTGCATTCCGATACCATTACTCGCGTCGCAAGTGTGGTTTTATTAGTCATCGGCCTAGTTTACCTGATGAATGGAGGGTATTGGGTGCTCTCAACACTCTCTTAAGAATAACCCTCTTCTAAGAAGAAATCTATCTAAGGTATGAAACGTTAGCCTCATCCTAACTTTATAGAATGAACCGGATAGGATGAACTGGCAGTCCGGTCTACAACTTTCATAGATTGTTGCATTAAGCTGTCACATATTTGTCCAGAATGAACGCCAGCAACCTTGTATCAGGTTCTGACTCTCCAGAGCACGATCACCTACCTCAGCTCTTAACGTATATTTCTCGAATGTCAAGATTTGCAAAGTTTTGTTCCTAGTGTTACATTGCGATCTAACCCATAACGTTTAGATTGCAGACCTATAAGACGATCTAAATCCATGCGAGCAACTGTATCCATGCAAGCAACTGTTATTTCTCCTCGAAATTTATCCGCCCAGCTAACCCACCCCCTGAAAGTGGTAGCCCTGGGAGACAGCTTGATTTACGGTTTTGGCGATCCTGTGGGTGGTGGCTGGGTAGAGCGATTGCGGCGAAGCTGGATGGGGGCTGGCAGTTCTGGTCATGCGCTATATAACCTGGGGATCCGGGGAGATGGAGTCAGCCAGGTTTCTAAGCGTCTGGAAAGTGAATTCCGGCATCGGGGGGAATTGAGAAATCGGTTGCCAGACTTGATGATTTTGTCCGTCGGGGTGAACGATTCCGCCCGCTTAGGCCGCTTAGATGGTCGCAATTTCACCGAGTTCGATCGCTTCCAGAGCGAGATGGAGATCCTGCTGGATCGGGCCAGCCAACTTTGCCCGGTGCTGTTTATTGGTATGGTGCCTGTGGATGAGGCAAAAATGCCGTTTTTGGATTGCCTCTATTACAATCACGACGATCAGTTCCGCTATAAGGAAGCAACCCGTTTAGCCTGCCAGGAACGCGGCATTCCCTACCTGGATCTGTTCTCTCACTGGCTCGATCGGGGCAGGGATTGGTGCAGTTCTCGGCTGACTGAGGATGGCTTACATCCCAATGTGTCGGGCTACGAGATGATGTTTGCTGAAGTGACCCGTTGGCAACCCTTTCTCAATCATGTATCAACGAACGATGTTGGCAGGATAGAAAAATCACTGCTGGCTACCTATTGAGATCAGAAGATGGCAGTTCTGGTTGTAGCAACTGGCAATCCAGGTAAGCTCGTGGAAATGCAGGCTTACCTGGCTGACCTGGACTACGAACTGCGTCTTAAACCTGAAACGGTGGATATTGAGGAAACTGGCCAAACGTTTTTGGAAAACGCCTGCCTGAAAGCCTCCCAGGTGGCCCTGGCGACCGGCGAATGGGCGATCGCCGATGATTCAGGATTACAGGTCGATGCCCTGGCTGGAGCACCGGGCGTTTACTCGGCGCGTTACGGCACAACGGATGCAGACCGCATTCAACGGCTCTTGCAGGAACTGGATGGCGAAACCAATCGGCAGGCTCAGTTTGTCTGCGTGATCGCTGTTGCTCGACCGGATGGCACGATCGCGCTGCATACAGAAGGCATTTGTGCTGGTGAGATTCTCCATACTCCTAGAGGGCAGGGCGGCTTTGGCTATGACCCTGTTTTTTACGTTCCAGCCTATCAACAAACCTATGCTGAAATGCCTGCTTCGTTAAAGCATGAAATCAGCCATCGAGGGAGGGCGTTTCAAACATTAATCCCGCAACTGATGGCTATTCGGTAAATTCATTAGTAGCTGTTTTTATAGAGCCTTGAACAGCCTGGAAGTATAAATCTACACCAATCATTTTCGTGACTTATTTTTCTACTCAAGCAAATTAAGAGTATAAAGGCAATCTTTGAATTTTTCCTGTATCTCTGGGTGGATTCTACAGAAATTAAATGAATTGAATATGAATCCCTGAAAGTCCCAGTTTCAGGGACTTAGTCTCAGTTATCATTTCTCCTCTTTACCGAGGCTTTATAAAAAAACCTCTTTATAAAGTTGTGATGAAGATTGCCTCAGTGTTTCAACGGTTACTAGCACTATAGTGGGGATCGTTTTATATTGTTCCCAGGGATTTTACGTATTTCTACCGTAATAAATTATTTTCAGGGAATCATGCAGTTAGCATC
The DNA here is from genome assembly GCA_037442585.1 of Oscillatoriales cyanobacterium bin_317. Lineage (GTDB taxonomy): Bacteria > Cyanobacteriota > Cyanobacteriia > Leptolyngbyales > Leptolyngbyaceae > Leptodesmis. The sequence goes on along the minus strand of JBBIQC010000189.1, from coordinate 2,173 downwards.
ACCAGATCTGGTATCACCAAATTTAATATCGCCAGACTTATCATCCTCCAACTTAGATATTCCCTCTCAGGCGCCGGCTTTATTAGCTTCTTCTATCCCCCTGGAAGCACCTCACCCATCGGCCTCTTCTATCTTCAAGCGCCTAATTGATATTGTCGGAAGCCTGATCGGTCTGGTAATCCTGGCAATTCTACTGGTGCCGATCGCGATCGCGATCAAGCTCGATAGTCCCGGCCCTATCCTGTATTCTCAAGAGCGATATGGATTGCTAGGAAAACCATTCCAGGTCTACAAATTTCGCTCAATGGTGCAAAATGCAGATGAATTGAAGGCTCAAATTAAAAATGAAGCGAAGGGGTTGATCTTTAAGAATCAAAACGATCCTCGTGTCACCCGTGTGGGACGTTTTTTACGGAAGACCAGCTTGGATGAGTTCCCTCAATTTTGGAACGTTTTAAAGGGCGAAATGAGTCTGGTAGGAACTCGGCCTCCGACTACTGATGAAGTTAAGCAGTATCAGGCGCATCACTGGCAACGGTTGAGTGTGAAGCCAGGAATCACTGGAGAATGGCAGGTGAATGGGCGATCGCTGATTAAGGACTTTGAGGACATCGTGCATCTAGATCTGCGCTACCAGGCGCAATGGCATCCCTTTTATGATCTGGTTCTCATCCTTAAAACCGTTCAGATACTCATCACCAAAACTGGAGCTTATTAGGCATTGGGTTAATCTAAGACCTTCAAGACAGCTTTAGGAGAAAGTTGATCTTTGAACCAGACTAACTGGGCAGGGGTATCGTTGAAGTTAACCCCTGCTTTCTCCAAATTCAACCGCTCTGAGATCGCCAGAATCAAATCATCCCGTCCTGCTTGCCGAACCTGAGCAAATTTTTTCTTCAGGTACTCCGGTCGCCAGTAGCCAACGATTTCCAGTAAAAAGGTACGGCCATCGGGATGCACCAGCCGAAAGTCGGGAATCATGACGCTACCAGGAATCGGAATCAAATCAACTTCTCGTTCCAGTTGCCAGTCAGTTTTCGTTTTTGCCCAGCGATCGACAAACCCAGCCTCCAGCATACTGTCGTAGGTTTTGCCGGGTGGGTAGTGGGTCACTAAGCCACAATCTGAGTTGAGCGTGAAACGACCGGATTGTACCTTGCCAGAGTAAGCGTCTTTGCGTTGCAAGGTGGCCGTTAAGTCCCAGCGAGTGACATGCAACAGGGCCGGCAGCAACATTGCCAGTTTTAGTCCGTAATGGGTATTGAGCTTGAAGAGGCTGGTGGGGCCGTCGATCGTGAGCGTGAACCCATGATCCGCATCGCCCTCAATATAGGTCATCAGGCCAAACAGCTTGACGTAGCGGAACAGCAGTTTGTATTCCCCCGGATCGTTGCGGTGAGCGGTGAGCGTGACATGACTGGCTCGGTAAAAAACGCCCTGCACCTGCGACAGGTTATACCGATGCAAAAGAGCCTCTGGACTGGGGGCTTCAAAGTTGGTCAGGATCTGGTTTTCTGATAAATCAGCATACAATCCCTGGCAAACTTGCTCCGGTAAAATCTCTCGCTCGAGTTCCTGGGTGAGGATATCGGCTAGTTTCTGCAAGGTGGCTTGAGTGGACTGGGAACTGGGAGAAACCTGAGCCGAGAGTGCAAAGACTCGTTGCCTTAAATCTCCTGGATCCAGGGGACTGATCGTTTCAAAAGTACTGAAGGCATCTCCGTTGAGTAAGTGAGCCAGACCTCGTTTAATCCGATAGTCTGTGTCTTCGCCTTCTAACTCCTGCAATTGCCGATTTAATTCTCCTCGCGTGCCACCTTTCGCCGCCTGAAAAAGTTGAATCAGGTCAGTCGCGATCGCGATATTCCCTGCGTTAATCGGCAATCGCTTGGGGACAATTTCTTCGCCGTTATAGCGATGGAGTAACAGCTCACTCGGCAGCATACGGTTACTAACTCTGTACTCTTCTCTTATACTTTATACAGATTGATAAAAGCAGGAAAGCACTGCCAAACTAAGGTTCTGGACTTTGATAAGGTTTAATTAATGGTTTCCGGTTCTTTCCCAAAAAGCAGGAAAATGAGATGAGTAACTTGAAGCTGCAGTAAACCCCAAAATTCGACAGACTCCTGAGATCACAGGATTAGCTGGGGATGAAAATGTTTACTTTCAC
>JBBIQC010000188.1:0-8260 GCA_037442585.1 Oscillatoriales cyanobacterium bin_317 | reverse complement strand
CTTGATGAAAAACAATCCTCGTACACCTTTTAGTCTTCCTCAGCAAGCCCTAACTTAATAAACTGGGTAGAGCTTTTGGAGGGGAAGCGAAGAGGGCGATCGCTCTGAAAGGCTACTTAATCCTATCTCAGCGGAGTTTACTGCAAAGTCTGTAAAGCTTCCTGCTTAAGGTTGCAAACTTGCATGGTTTCTCAACACGGCATGTTTAAAACAGGTAAGCAAGAAAACATTAGAGTTGCACCATAACGTTAAGCTACTTGCCTCCCTATCTTTGTGCTTGGTAATCAAACCCACGTATTCTGATTCTCTTCTTGCAGCAGGCGGCGAAAACCACTGTAATACTGGTTGCAGCGGAATCTTTGCCGAAGAGCTTAAAGTCGTTGCTTAAGATCACAAACTTCGATTGTCTTTTCAAAGCCAAAACAGCTTAATGATGCTTAAGCTTTTGTTGCCGTGAGATTATTTCTGAGGAGGAACTAGAAGAGTGAAATTAGCTGATTATGACTTGCAGGAATTTGAGGCTGCTCAAACGTTTCAACCTACAACTGCATCTTTTGATAGTGTTAGCTCTTCCATTGTCAATATTATTGACAAATTACCTACTCCACAGCGATGGCTAGACCACCTGGAAAATGAACTAATGCCATTCTGGCTGCTCCCTTCGGCACTTGGCTCTTCTCCAGGAGATTTTCCAACCTATCGTGCTAACGATGGTAGTTTGCTAGATCCTAAAAATCTGCCACCTGAGTTTCGTAATCCGGCAGATGGTATCGTCTGGCTTGACAGAAAACATGTTCGTTCACAGTCTCGTCAAACTTATGCCTATGGTGTTGCCTATCATGTCACTGGTAATACCCGATACTTGGAACTGGCAAGACAAGGTGTTGATTTTTTACTTGAAAACTCGATCGACAGAAGACATGGTGGTGCCTACGAATATTTCAAACTAGACCATGGAAATCAAGGTGCTCCCAACGTTTACCAGCGCACCAGCCAGAGTATGGCTTATGCTCTGACTGGTATGGGATTCTACTTCTATTTAACACGCGATAAACTGTTACTTCCTGAAATCCTTGCACTCAAGAAGTACATTTTTGACGTGTACTTTGACAAACAGATCAATTTACTGAAATGGGTTATTGAACCATCTCCCGATGGTGACTCTCCATTACAAAAAGAGTTAGTTGCTCAACTGGATCAGATGTTCGCTTACATGATCTGGCTGGCTCCTGCGTTACCAGAACCTTATTGCACCGAGTGGATGGACGACCTGGAAAAAATCGCTTACATCATCATTAGCCAGTTCTACGGCCCACGCCACCAGCTATTTTGGGGAGCAATAACCTCTGTAGATAGTGAGCGTTATGCTCAACCTCACACAGACTTTGGACATTCTGTCAAAACATTTTGGCTACTGCATCAGTTAGGCAAACTGCGAGAGAATCTTTTCTTGAATACCTTTGGCTCAAGCCATGCTACCCGCATTCTAGATGCAGCTTTTATCAAAGAGGATGGTACATGGGCACGCATGCCTCTTCCTGAAAATCTTGTTGGTCATAGCGATCAAACCGAAGTCGATCGTGACAAAGAATGGTGGATTTGTGCAGTTCTTGATCAAACGGCTGCCACACTCGCTCTTCTTGATCCTGGTTATGCCAGCTATTTGCCAACTACTTATGCTTGTTGGTTTGACTACCTGGTGGATAAAGACCATGGTGAAATGTGGCATTATGTCGATTGGAAGACAAAACAGCCTGTTCTCAAATATCCTAAACAGCATTCCTGGAAGACTTCGCTACACTCGTTTGAGCACATGCTGGTTGCTTACATCACGACCCATCAACTGCGTCGTGAACCGCTGAAGCTTTACTACGCCTTCAAAGATACTGACTATCCCACGCCAGACAAAATCAATCCATATTCATATCTAGCACGAGTCATGAGCATAGGTGTTGTGCCCAGCCACGATAAAAATGATCCGCCCAGACAAGTGATTGAATTTACTGATGTTCGTTAGAAATGACTATGTCGACAAAAATCTATGTTCTAATTGAGTCTCACTACGACCCAGCAGAGGCACCTGCCTTTGAAATGTTTTTTCCTGCTTGCGGCTATGAAGTAGAGTTCGTGTCGGATTTGCGGGGTGCGAGTAGCCGCACATTTATGGACAATGACCGTTTAAATTCTGTAGAGGTATCGACTGACCTTGATGATGTAAATTTGGATGATGCTGCAGGGTTAATCCTTATTGGTGGATATGCTATGGATATGTTGCGTTATCGGGTCCATGTAACTGCTGAGGGGTTGAACGAACCTCGATCGACTCAATTCTTGCGTACAGCGATGAGTAAGGCAAACCTCGTAATAGGAACTATCTGTCATGCACTTTGGTTATTCACCCCTGCACCTGATTTGCTCAAAGGTCGCCAGGTAACCTGTTCACACAACATTATGTTTGATGTACAAAATGCAGGCGCACAATTGGTTTATGACAAAAGTACAAAGATGCTTGCCGATGTTCATGTTGATGGCAACTTAGTTACAGCACGCCATCCTTACGTAATTCAGACATTTATGAACACTTTTCTTGAGCAGTTGAATCGGATTTATCTAGTAGCTTAATCGGTTAGTAGATGTCTCTGTGACTTGAGAAACTTTTGCAGGCTCACTGAATACCTATTACTTGGAAAGCATAAACTGAGGTAAATTATGACGGACATTACTTCTATAAACGATATCAGTTTGGAGCCTATTCCTGGCAAGAAATACTGGGATATCGATCGGCTCTGGACTGAAGAGTTTATTTACTTTCTCCTGGTCGATCGATTTCATGACAACAACGATCGTCAGCCTGCAAACACCTCATCGAACCGTTCTCAAGGTAGTCAAGATGGCACAAAACTCTCAAAGTTCTGTGGTGGAACTCTCAAGGGAATTCAGAATCATCTTGACTATATTCAGAACTTGGGATGCACGGCGATTTGGCTCAGTCCAATCTTTGAAAATAATGATGCACCTAATCCTGATAGTGGTAGCTATCACGGCTACTCTATCCAAGACTATGTCAGTATTGACCCTCGTTTTGGAACTAAGCAAGACCTGATTGATCTGGTTGAAGCAGCCCACAGTCGAGAGATGCGAGTCATTCTTGATGTCGTGATTAATCACTCAGGAGATAATTGGGGTTATCCAGGTGATTATCCCTATTATTATTACAATGACATACAGTTTCCCTTCGGATCCTGGCGCTCAGACACAAGACCTCTGCCGATAGAACTAAGGAATCCAGACTACTATCATCGTCGGGGACGAATTCGGAATTGGAGTGCCTATCCTGATTACGTGCATGGAGATTTTGAAAGCCTTAAAGATTTTAACAATGACGAGGATGCTAACGGATTAGCACTTCAGGAAGTTCTCATCAAAGCTCATTGCTACTGGATGCGGGAGGCAGATATTGATGGTTTTCGCATGGACGCAGTTAAGCACATTGGCCCTCTTGCCTCTGCCCGGTTTGCCTCTGCTATACGAGAGTATGCTTATCGCTTAGGGAAGCGCGAGTTTTTCCTGTTTGGAGAATTGATCGATCAAGATGATGCAATCAATCGGTTTGTTGGTCCCAATACATCTACGCAAACTGGTGATAAAACTGTTTTCTTTGGTTTGAATTCGGTTCTGGATTTTCCGCTCTACTATGTGTTGCCAAATGTTCTTAAAGGGTTTCAATACGCGCCCCCACAACAGCTTTTTAATCGTTATGAGGCTCAGCAACACCGCGCCCTCAGTATGGGTGAACTGGGACGCTATCTAGTTACGTTTATCGATAACCATGATCAGCCTGGACAGAATCCACGATGGCGGTTTGGGGCAGATGCTCCAGATCCGCAAATTATTGCCGGAATTGGATATCTGCTCTGTGCTCTAGGAACGCCATGTATCTACTACGGAACAGAGCAGGGATTTTCAGGGAAAGGGAATAATGATGCAGGGGGCGATCGCTTCATCCGAGAACCATTGTTCAGTTTAGAGAACAATACTCAGAATTACCTTAACCCCAACTGCAATATCTATCAAGAGATTGCAAAGATTGCTCAGGTCTTTAAAACGCAAGCGGTGCTGAGGTTCGGACGCATTTACTTCCGAGAAATTTCAGGCAACGGACGTGATTTTGGATTACCTAAAGGGCAACCTTGCACTCTTGCTTTTTCAAGAATCCTGGGGTTCCAGGAAGTTCTGATTGCTTACAATACTTCGTACAACGAATCTCGAGAAGACTATGTCATCGTTGACAGAGATTTGAATTCTGCAGTTAATGCCAAGCTGAAGTTTCTCTATGGTGGAAGTGGGGAAGTTGAGGTGAAAAAACACCCAGATCCAAATAACTCTGCCCGGTTTGTACAATTGTTTCTCAAGCCGATGCAGTTTGTGATTCTCCAACCTACTACTTCACCCAGTTCGTGAAGTTCAAGGCATGGGCTAGAGGTCGGGCAGGTCGGAATTAGGTGTCTATTTTAATTTGCAGAGACTACCAGACTGCTTAGGTTACTGGGGGAGGATTTGCCTTTTCCATCTCAGTCAACTCCAATTGAAATAGGGAACAACCCCTTTCAACCCAACGCTGGATTTCTGCCAGTATAGCGCTACGAATTGGTAATAGGACATATAATTTGAGCAAGAACTTCTGGAAGAATTGCCCATGTCATCCCCTTATAGCTATGACCTTCGACAAAAAGCGATTGCAGCCGTCGAACGGGGTGAACGAAAAAGTCAAGTGAGTCGAATGTTCAACATCAGTCGCAACACCCTTGACCTGTGGTTGAAGCGAAAAGCAGAAACTGGAGATTGCCAAGCGATTACCCACTATCAACAGGGTAATAGACACAAAATCAGGGACTGGCAACGCTTTCGAGAGTTTGTTCAAGAGCATGGCGGGAAGCCCCAAGGGGAAATGGCCAAACTGTGGGGAGACGGTGTGACGCAGCAAAATATCAGTGATGCCTTGCGTAAACTGGGTGTGAGTCGAAAAAAAACTAGGACAGCAAAGCTGACTGGAGAAAGATTAGGAGAACTAGCTGAGGGGGTGACCAAGGTAGCTAGGAGGCAGATAGGACAAGCTCGAATGGGCAATTGCCCTCTCAGCCCCAATCCGGCTACAGCTAATCCTCTCAATTCATGATCGCTTTCAGAATCCAGGCTGCAATCGCGCTTCAACGTTAATGTCTCATTTGAAAAATTAACAGGAGCGATCGCTCTTCGTCAGGGTAAAGGGCAATAGAACGAGGGGGCGATCGCACTCTGCGAAAATGGGCTAATGATGATGCCCGTGGTTATGGCTACCGTCATGGTGATGATGATGCCCATCGCGATCGTGATGATGGTGATGGCCGTTGTAGTGGTGGTGAGTATGCGCCAAACCCGGATCTACCGACAGGGCTTGCTCTGACAATAGGGCTTCAATCTGAGCATCGGCCCACTCTGATGCCATTTGTAGAAACTCAGGATGGTCATTCACACACTCCATCTGCACGTAAGTGACGTGGGAGTGCTTACGGCGTAACCCTTCGATAATGTGCTCCACATCCAATAGGGTTTCATGGTTCTCAGTGGCAAAACCGATCGGCATAAAGACGATCGCGGTTGCTCCCAACTCAATCAGGTTTTTAGCGGCCAGTTCAGCATTCGGTTGTGTCCACTCAATCAACGGGGTTTGGTGATTCAGCCAGCCGACGGAGATCAGGGGATATTTGTGAATCAGGCGATCGCGCACCAGGTCGTACAACTTCTGACTTTCATCAATCCCGGAGGTGAAACCCTTCGCCTTGTGAGGACAACCGTGGTTCATCAACACAATGCCAATTCGGGACGGCAGATAGGCATTCGCCAGTTCAGTGTTGATTTTGTCTTCCACTAACCGGGCCATCAGATTAATGTAGGTGGATTGATTGAAGAAGGAGGGAATGTAGCGCACCCCCTTAACCCAGTGTTTGCCTGCATCCGTCAGCTTCTCCAACGCTTTGTTGACCTGCTCCACAGCAATGCCACTGGTAAAGATGGAATCGACGACTAACAGGGGATAAATCAGTAGCTTGTCAAATCCTTCTTCCTTGATTTGCGTCAGCACCTGTTCGGGGAGAAACGGGGCACAGAAGTTGAAGGCTTTGAAGACCTTGACGCGATCGCCCCAGCGTTGCTGCAAATGCTGTTCAATGCCCTGCCGCTGCCGTTCAAAAATGGCGTTATGGGGAGAAATAAAGTTACCGTGCTGATGGCCCCATTCATGGAGGTCAAAGATGGCCAGCAACTTAGCCAGGGGAGGATAAACCCAGGTGGGAACGGGAGCAAATTTAGCCGTGAGAAGATTTAAGGCCTGCTCGTTGTAATTGGCAAAGTCTTCGTAGCTTTCCACCTCGCCATAGCCCATCAACAGGACAGCTATTTTGTCATGAGAGGTAGATGCGTCAGCCGGTTGGTGGATTTTTTCAGGAGTGGCAACCACGTTTAATTCCTCAACTGAGAGTCCAACGTCTTTCTCAGCTTAACATCCCCTCCAGGGGGATACGAAGAATTTTGTGATTGCTCAACAATTCACCAACCTTTATTCTCTATTTGCTTCTCCCCTCTCAATGGGAGGTAAAATCGGCAATTTAACTCTTGGCAAAGCATGAGACGAAGACGATGGTACGGATTTAGGTTTGGCAGAGCGGGAAGTGCGGCGGCGAGATGGTGATGATTTCTTGCTCTGCCGGAACTGTTGCTTGTACCAGGAGCCTATCCAATCGCTTAAGGAATGGCTCATCGCTCCTAACTCCAGCCCCAGCATCAGGGCAAATAGTTCTGGGCCATAGCGGAGGAGCGATCGCCCCATTACCTCCAGTCCCAGCGTCCAGTACTGTTGCGCCAAGCGTGTCCACTGTTCGATTTCCCCTGCGACCCCATAGGCGATCGCGCTCACCAGAGTAATCAAACCGACTCCGACCGCCAACCAACTGAACAGGTAAACCAATCGCACGATCGTCCCGACGATCGGCCCGTGGGAGAGAACGGAACGATGCCGCATACTGCGACGATAGGGGAGCCAAATCCAGCGCAGGATGCCCCACCGTTTAAATTGCCGGGAGTAAGTGTCTAAATCTGGCCCAAACATCAGCCCACCAAATAGGAAGCCGCCGGACACCATTAAGGTGAGGCTGGTGCTGCGGGTGCGCTCAAAGGTCAATCCTGCCACTACAGGCAAGCTCCAGAGGGTAATGCTGTCATGGGTTTGGCCGGAGGGCATGGTCAGGTAAGGTCGGTTAAGCGAAATTTTTGGCAAAAACTCTTGAAAGAATCCTAGCAGTAGCACAAGACTTCTGTTAGAATAACTTCCTGTGCCTGAGAGGGCGAAACGGGCGGTTAGCTCAGTTGGTAGAGCGCCTGCCTTACAAGCAGGATGTCACTGGTTCGAGTCCAGTACTGCCCATCGGTTTGGATTGCCACCCGTTGATCCCGATTCACACGGATTCTGCCTCATAAAGGTGGTAATTCAGCCTGATAAACGTTTACTTAGACTAACGGCGAAGACTATGGCGAAGCGCGTGCAATTGGTTCTCAATAAAGATGTGAGCAAGTTAGGTCGGGCTGGGGATGTGGTCGATGTCGCTCCTGGCTATGCCCGCAATTACTTGATTCCTCAAGGGTTGGCGGTGCATAGCACCCCCGGAATTTTGAAGCAGGTGGAGCGCCGGCGCGAATTAGAGCGGCAACGGTTGGCTGAACTAAAACAACAGGCAGAAGTGGTCAAGAAAGCTATCGAAGCTGTGAAGACGATCAGCATTGCCAAGCAGGTGGGTGAAAACGAGGCCATCTTTGGCACGGTGACGACTCAAGAAGTGGCAGATGCGATTCTGTCTGCGACCAAGCAAGAGGTCGATCGCCGCAGTATCACCCTGCCCGAGGTGCACAAATTAGGCTCCTATGAGGCTGTGATCAAACTTCACCCCGAACTGACCGCCTCAATTGAAATTCAGGTTGTTCCTGCTTAAGCAGATTGCTATTCATCGTTTAATGATTGCTGGAGTCACCGATCGGGTGGCTCCTTATTTTTTGCGAAATTGGGACAAAATTAATGCCCTTACAATGAGAGAAATATCTGTTAATATAGTACATAAGTATTAAAAGTGATCGGGGGTCGGCACAATTTGGTTTGTTCACTATTCTTAGCGTTTAGTATTCTAAAGATACTTACTGAGACACTAAATGTAGTTGAGTAATGGGCGGCTCA
>JBBIQC010000187.1:3372-8267 GCA_037442585.1 Oscillatoriales cyanobacterium bin_317 | reverse complement strand
GAATTGCGACCGATGGGTGGGCACGCAGAAGCCTGGATTGCCGCTTATCGCATGACGCCGGAAGGACGCAGTTTCCGGGGCGTCACCCCAGCTCTGCAAAGCGTGATTGGTGCCCAGTCAGCCATGACGTGAGTGGCTCAATCGCCTGATCGGTAGAGCCTGCCTGGGCTGAAGCAAGCTAAAACGTTGAACCGTTATTCAAAATCCATTCAAATTTGTATTTGTTGGAGAGGGGTTTATTATGACCGCGACCCTGCTTCCCGATGTCTCGATTACGTTGAATCAAAAACGTTGGGCCTGTGTATTGGATCCAACCCTGGTATTGTCCGACTATGGCTTACCCCTGGTCAAACAACTCGGTGAACTGGCTGAATTATGGGTCGTGCGAGAATTCTGGCACATGCTAGACAATCCTCAGATCTATGTGCAACAACCAGAACGCCTGCTGAGTCAGCCCTATCCAGAAGTTTTGCCCGCGCAACAGCGCCATCTTTCCCAACAAATCATTCGCAACCTGCGTGAGTGGGAAAATTTGCGGGCAAACAGCGATCGCAACACCTGGAATATTCATTTCCTGGCGGATGTGATTGGCGAATCCTCGGTTCCACCCGGAACAGATGCCAACCTGATCTGGCGCTGGGAATCGCTGGCACAGGGGTTGGATGAGCATTTAGATCCGCGATCGGTACGATCGGAAACCCTCACCCTTGCCTTTCGAGATCTGGCTGCCCTTGCCGCCGCCCGCCCTGCCTGCATTTTGACCCATCGTTCGCCGGAAGCCGCCCAACTCAACCATCCTCCTGCCATTTGTGAAACCCTGGGGCAGTGGAACATTCACTGTCATGAAGTGAGTGCGAATGATGCGATCGCGGAAGCCGAACGCACCTATCTTCGCAATCTCTTAGTCCATGCAGGCTTATCCAAACTGCTCTGGTCAGGACTGAATTTAGTGGTTTTGCACCTGATGGTACCCGCCGCCGCCGCGATCAGCCCAACCCCTCAATGGGATGAGGATCTGGCGTTTTCCGAACTTGCTGATCCAACGACCTGCACCATTACAGAAAACATGAATTTATGGGAAGGCGCCCAAGCATTTTGGTACGCCGTTTGAAAATCCTTTCTTGAAAATCCTGGATAAAGGGGAGGCATTATGCGAGGTACTTACAATGGTAGGAGATTCCTCAACTTTGAGGATCGGGTTATGGAAGATTTGTTAAATTTCAACCACATCTCCAGTGACTGGGCTACAGGTACATTCGATTATTTTTTGGATGCCAGTCAAATCAACAGAGCTGTACGGGTCAATCAACAGTATGCGCGATCGCTCGGCTGGCACCCCTATCTCGATCAGATTGCCTACCTAATTGGGTTAGACCGCACACCGAATTGGGACGAACTCGCTGAGGCGGTAGCCTATTGGCAATTAGAACAAGGACTGGATCCAGATGGCATTATTGGTCCCAACACCTGGACCCAAATGCAAATGGCACTGGGATTGCGTCCATCGTCTCCATCCCCTGCTTCAGTGCCTGCTTCAACCAAACTCAGTCCGTCAATTTCTCGATCTGGCAGTGGAGTTCACATTACCGATAGAGTTGGCAGCAAAACTGTTAGTTTCCATGTATATGCCCAAATTCCCGGCTTAGAGGAACGGATTCAAGCCACGTTGCGAAATCTAAGGCGATTGCCACCGGAGCATCTCAGTGTCATTGATCCTATTTTTATCGTGAACTGTTTCCCAAGAGCAAGGGCAAAGTGTACAGGTGGCGGATATCTTCGACCTCAAGAAGTGAAACGATGGTTGGGACGAAAAAGCATCACAGGAGTTCCTGACGAAGATATTCAGACTTATGTATTAAGTCAGCCTAACAGCGGGATCATTGGAATTAGTCGAACTGCTTTTTCTAAGAAGAGTGTTATGGAAACTCAATTTACGGTCTTCCATGAATTAGCCCACAGTGTCGCTTATCATCTAGGCGGTCTGCTTCCTCCGGGTGCTACCGTCTCTCACTTTAGAGGTGTGACCTATCCTCATCCTAGCGTGGATGAATATGCGGCTGAAGCGTATGCCCGATTCATCTTAGTCCCGCAACGGATCTGCCGGGTAGGACATATCCCGATCGGTGAAACCAATGCTACCTGTAGCCAAAGACTGATCAATGTATTGATGAGATCGCCCGCTTTTCGAAATATTCCACGTAATTGGCGGCCTCCTAACTGATTCAAGGCTTCTGAGCCAAAAACCTTGAGGTGCTTCGCCTGTTTACTTTTGTCTGTTAGGAAGCTTGAGCAATGGTTACTACCTCCCAGATTGATCCACGTTTTAGGTTTGATGGAAACCTTATTTTTGATGATGTTGATGCTCTCATAGACGGAGTTTTAGATGAACTATTGTACGAAGACCGATTCGAAGCGTTAGAAGATGACATAGACAAGTTCCTGAATGCTAGTGAAGTCAGTCGAGCAATACGTTTAAATCCTCAGTATGCACGCTCTCTCGGTTGGCTAGCGGATATCGATCATATTTCTCGACTGCTTGGACTGAATCAAATCCCTACAATCACATCCGCAGAATTAGCTGATGCTGTTGCTTATTGGCAATTGGAACAGGAGCTAGAGCCGGATGGCATTATTGGTCCAAACACCTGGATTCGGATGCAACAACTACTCAGACAACGACCCTCGATCGAACACTCAGCCGAGCAAGTGAGTCTGCCGAGTTCCACTTGGAGCGCTTTAACCTACGGAGTCCCTGGCGGTGTACTGCTGGATCCGTTTTACCGGACTCTTGATGAGAAATTCAGTAGAAAAGGAAGCCGACGGGGACGGGCAAAACATCTTGGCATTGATGTAACGGCCCGGCGTGGTTCCCCCGTTTATGCCACCTTGAAACCCGAGATTAGTATTGACATACTCAACCGCAATGGCTTGGAAATTCGGGGACAAGGGATGGCCATCCTACAATTTGCCAGAGTATTCACCTGGGGAATATCATGGAGCAAGCAACCTGGTGGTTATGGGGGAGCCGTTACGCTTGCCTGTGTATACAGTTACAGGAGGCTTGACGGCTTGCAGGCGTATTTCACCTTATCCATCGAGTATTTGCATCTAATTACACAGGACTACCCACCGAGAGATGATCTTGGTAGACAATTAGCTACTAGTTCAGGTGTCACATTCGGGCCACGAATGCGACACGGGGCAATACTGCAGGGTGATGAATTAACAGGCCGTAGTCCCTTACTGGTGGGCTACTTGGGAGCGACTCAAACACCTCATGTTCACATCCAGGCGTCCTATCGAGCAGGGGAAGCTCAAACTAGACCGAGAAAAACGGATATCCGATTGGATCCAACGGTAATGCTCTATTGAGCTGCCCTCTATGCCATCAGGTTGTTAATAAAGTAGGAGAGCCAAAATGACTACTACCTATAGTTTTGATAGATACCTCGCAGTTGAAGATGATTATCTCAATGATCAGTTAGCTGACTGGCTTGATGAAGCTCTCGATGAGCTTTGGGAAAACGTTGAAGACGTTGATGAGTTTCTAACCGTGAACCAGCTTGGTCGAGCAGTCGAGCGCAACCAATATTGGGCGACCCAACTAGGGTGGCAAGGGCATTATGATGCTATTACCAGTCTTTTAGCCTCTAGTGGTTGTCTTCAAGCGGAATACACACCCAGTTGGAATAAGTTAGCGGAGGCGGTTGCTTGTTGGCAATTAAAACAACGAGGTTTGACTTCAGACGGAATTATTGGCCCAAATACCTGGCAGAGGATGCAAACAGCACTGGGAATGGCATCTTCGTCTGACTCCCTTATTTCAAGTCGAAGAACCTCACAAATCAAAAGAGTTTGGGCATTCGCAACACGAGTTTTGATTCCTGCCCAGCGAGACCAATGGCTCAACCGAATAGCCTCACTAAGAATTACAGACGTTGTGCTAGTCGTTAATGACGTGGAATCTCAGACATTTGGGCTTTCCCGAAGCACAAGGAGTATTTCAGAAGTTGCTGCAAACTTACGAGCCTTGGGGGTGGATGTCCATCTAATGACTTGGCTTTATCCTTTTGAAGGATACATTGCTGATTCTGCCAGAGTGATGTTGCCGCTTTGCGAGCTCACCCAGGCACGCTCGATATTATTTGATGTAGAAAGAAATTGGATTCAACCTAAACAACAGATCGATCATCAAAAAATTGTTCATAGTCATTTTGACCGCTTTTATGGCAGCGCTTCCTGTCCCTTAGGTGTTACCAGTGTTACGTTCTTGCCTCCTGCTGTTAGAGCATTAGCTGAACATCCTAATTGTCAATATGTTTTACCTCAAGCCTATAGTAATGATCGAGGATATTTGGAGCGGCTTAGAATTTTACGCCCTGGCAAGTCAGATAGAATCTATCAGCCAAGAGAGACCCAAAAAACTGCCCACTCCAAATGGAAAAAACTAGGTAAACCTATTGTTATGGGGCTTGCTAGCTATTGCCTGAACCGTCCTAACAACATTTCTCAGCAGCAGGCCATGGATCGGGCTATTCAAACCGTTACACAATTGACCAATCCATCTATTCAGGAAGTTGCTTATTGGTCTTTAGAAACATTTTACTTATCTACTCGTAATTGTCCCGTCAATTTGCCATCTGTTGAGCGACAAGATTTCGTAAGGGCACTGTCAAAAAGGGCGCGAATAAACAGTGAATTTCGACATAATCTGCCTATCCGTTAAAGTAGCGATCGCCCCCCTATTTCCCCATCTGACTCCTCACCCAATCTCAAAATGCCTTCACCAACATTAGATAATCTTCCGTCCCCGCCCGTTGTAAAAATCCCGCTATCTCTGGAACCGGGATACCTGGAAAAAACTGACTCCTTTGGGAGGTGATATACATGCCATT
>JBBIQC010000187.1:0-3303 GCA_037442585.1 Oscillatoriales cyanobacterium bin_317 | reverse complement strand
CCCAAATCCGCATACACCCGGAGGCGATTTTGTAAGCATTCGTTACATCAATTTTGCCCTTGCTGAATGGGATCATCCCCTGGCGGATGTCGCCCTATTGCCTGATCGGCTATACGAATCTGGATGACTCGCTCGCGATTCAGCAATAACGCTGCTAATTTGCTCGCTGACGAACCTGTGCTTGAACAATTTCAGAAACCTGCTTGCGAGGCACCCCTATGCTTCCTGTTGCGCTTGAGCAAAAGAGAGATTTCGAATGGTTCGATTCACAAAACTTAAATAGTAGTTGTAGGTTGGGTTAAGCAACGTGAAACCCAACTAAATCAAGGATGTTGGGTTTCATGCGTCAACTCAATCTACATTACTGAATGCAAATTCGTTACTGCACCACCATCGGAGGATTCCAGCAAAAGATAGTTTAGTTCCCACTTGAGGGCGATCGCCCCTGACCATTTTGAAACCAAGCTATTATTTTAACTATCTGCTCAAGGCAAGCAACGACCATGATTGTCACAGCATCTCAACCCATTACTCTGGAAGAGTTTCTCAAACTCCCTGAAACAAAACCAGCCAATGAATATATTGATGGTGAAATCATCCAAAAACCAATGCCTAAAGGAAGACATAGTAGTTTACAAAGTGAGCTTTGCACCCATGTCAATCAAACTGCAAAGACTCAAAAAATTGCCTATGCCTTTCCAGAACTAAGGTGTACATTCGGTGGTCGTTCCATCGTCCCAGATATCGCCGTATTTCAATGGCCGCACATTCCTTTCAGCGCCGAGGGGCAAATCCTGGACGACTTTAATTTACCTCCAGATTGGACCATTGAGATTCTCTCTCCTGAACAGAAACCCAACAAGGTGATTGGCAATATTCTCCACTGTCTTAAATATGGATGTCGATTAGGATGGTTTATCGATCCAGATGATGGCAGTGTGTTGGCGTTTTTACCCGGTCAACAACCTGAATTGATGCAAGGGAGCGATCGTCTACCAGTACTGGAAGATATTGATTTAGAGTTAACCGTTGATCAAATTTTTAGCTGGCTTTTAATGGGGAAGTAATTTCCCCATCTGATGGGAGGTGATACACATGCCATTCTGCCACTGTTGGATGACCAGAGATTCGCCATCATAGACCCAAACCTCAGCCCCGCCCAAACCCGCATACACCCGGAGGCGATCAAGTCTCATAGGTCTGCCAGCTAATCCCCGACAGGTCGATCACTTCCATGGGCGGAGCCAGAGGTGTTGCAACCATAGGACAATTTCCCCACAAGCTGTCTAAATTCTAGGACACATGATGCAATCTTTTGTAATGGTTACACATTTTATATTAGCTGGCGAAAGTCAGGTATTAGAAAAAATATTAGCCAAAAGGATATTGTCAAAAGTTCTATGAAAAGTAAGGAATGAGATATGAAAGTAGGGTAGGAGTTATGCACAGGGTGCTACAAGGGCTCCGAGATTTTCCTTTTCGGGCCGCCCCGTTTCACCTGAGGGCGCTGGGCTAAAATCTCTCCGCCCTTTACCCCCCTATGGATAATTCAAGAGGACTCGATAGAGAGGCAGATTGGTAAGAAGTGTTCTTTGACAATTAAAGAGAAGTAACCTTATGCGGCCAGAGAGAGGATCTTTGCCCACTTGCCCTGGATCGTCTCGATGCCTTCCAATTCAGAAAGGGCGACGGGTGTTTCGTAATTCAGGGACATGTGGGGTCTTAAGAAGTTGTAATGGGTTACGAAGAGGATGATTAGGGCGAGAGCCCCATTGGTGCTGTTAAAGCCGTGGGATGGTTTTACGTGGTGTTTAAAGGTTCGGTTGAGTCGTTCGATGAGCTGCTTGTAGGGTCGGTAGGCTTCAGATTCACTGTCGAGGTTCTGGAGGCCGATGACCTTGCGGTGCTGTAGCGATGGATTCTGGGTTCTCTCGGCATTGAGGAAGTGGATTCCTGCGGGATAGGAGGGGTTTCCATCGGTCACCAGGATAAGGGTTTGGTTTGGATCTGCGGTGCGAATGGCCTCTCGCATCGCAATAATAGCCGGGAGGGTTTCTCGGGTGTCGGCCAGGTGGTAGGCGGTGATCTTGAGACTCTTGGAAGAGATGAAGAAGAACACATAGTGGTGTTTGCCCAGGACTTTGATGTAGGCCTCATCGCCAGCGTTTAGGTCATCAATCGATCCCTTGCGGGCGAGGTTGAAGCTGTGGCAATAGAAAGCGGCTGCGGCTGCATAGTTGAGGACGGTTTGATAGGAGATCGGAACACTGAACACCGACCGCAGGACGAGAGCCGTCTTTCTTGCACTGAGGGCGAAGGAGACATAAAAAGCCAGGACCAGACCGAGGATATGAGGTCCATTATGGATGGTCCGTAGATCGACGGCGGGTTGTTCGGGTTGGGGGAGGGAAAGTTGGTGGGGTTGGTAGTGATACTCCCGATACTGGTAGGAGAGCTTAAACTGAGAGCTTCGTTTTTTGGCCAGTGCCTTTTCCCTCTCGTTGAGTTTATTGATTTCCCGGATTCGATGGGGACAGGCATCGTTACAGCACTTGTAGATGGTCGCTTCTTTTCTCTGTTTCCAGGTAAAGAGCGCGTGGTGGCAGTAGGGGCAGTAGTACTTAGTCTTAGGAGGGCGGAATCGTTTTTCTTGTTGAAAGAGTCCTCCGCAGACCTTGCACAGGAGTTGGGTTCGCTTCTTGCCGTCGTTGTAGTAGAGGTAGGGATGGGGCGCTTGGCAGAAGGGGCAGTGGGTGCTCTCAGGGACCCGAGGCGAGCCAGCCCGGTATTTTACCGGAGATAAGGCTTTTCCATGCTTCCTCTCGTAAGAGGCCAGGAGGTCCCGCCAATCACGGGAGGGAGTAGACTCTTCCTTAACGCGCTGTGGTTCCGTAAGGGGAGCTAAGGGATCAACCGAGAAGTTTCTATAATTGGGGTGCTTCTCTTTGAAATCATCTTTGGGTTTAACTTCGGGATTGCGGTCTTCGAGAACATCGAGAAGGCCAGCGATGATTTGCTGTATTTCGTTCTTGGTGAACTTGGAACAGATCCAGATAACGAAGCGGGCTATTCTCGACATGGAGCTTGCCTCCGGTGGTTTTCGCAACTCCATTTAACCCTACTCGGTAGGGGGGAGGCAAGCTTTTTTCAAATAAGACCTTGAGAAGAAAAGGACTTTAGAACTAAACCTAAAAGAAGTTTTGACAATACGTAGTGGATCAAAAGGAGGGAATTTATGAGAAAGAAGAGAAGCCAATGGTTATTGGGGATGATTGTTCTGGCTCTTGTGACAATCTTAAATTG
>JBBIQC010000186.1:710-8275 GCA_037442585.1 Oscillatoriales cyanobacterium bin_317 | reverse complement strand
AATCCCCGTCGCCTCCGTGAAAGGGAGGTGTCCTAGGCCTCTAGACGATGGGGGCCTGTTGTTCAGACCTTTATTAGGCTATCGAACCTCGCTACATCTGTCAACATCTTTTTAGGTTGAATCTGGATGGATCGAAGATGTGCTTGCGCGGTTTCTACTCATCCTAGCGCAGGTATGCTCAAATTGAGCGCTGAAGGCCAGGAAGTTACGCCAATTCACTAGAGTTTCTCAAGCGGATTAATTGGCGGCGCATTTGGGGGGAAGCGGCTAACTCGCAGATCTCCTCAGCAGTCACCTCAACCTGAATCGGTTCCATATAGTCGTCGGATCCATAAGCAAACGCATCAATCAGGGCTTCTAGAAGATGGCTTTGCTGATCGAGTGCGCCTTTTTCCTCAATCAGCCTAAACTTGAGGTGAATTTCACATTCGTATACTCCTACCTCAGGAGTTGAAGTTTTCTTGATATCTAATGAATCGTGCTGCATTCGTTACTACAGTCCTTATTCAGCAAAATTAGAGTGAAAGTTGAGTCTACGCTAGCTTTCTCACCGAATCATTTGACTCATTAGGTGGCATACAATCTTGTCCAAAATCAGAGTCATAAGTTTTTTCAGAAAAGCTTGTAATTCTGACTGGACTTAAACCCAGTCCAGCGAGAGAACAGTCGTTTTCCGATCAGAGAAACTATGATTCTGGACTTGGACAAGGTTTAATTTATTTACAAATCAAATGATCAGGGTTGTCTAAATGCAGTCAGGCATCTTATGTCCACCTCACTAAAACGCCTCTTCAGAAACCTGCATCTCTTTTCAAACTAACATTCCCAAACCTACACTTATAATCCGCTAAATTGCCGAAGTTGGGGCCGCAACGTACTCAACAACAAGTGATTCTTAGAGTTAGACGATTTGTCTACAGATTATTGATAGCAAATCATCTGAATGACAGGGCATTATTCAATTCCTAATAGCTATTATCTGTGTAAATAACTGATTTTCTGTAAAGCTTTTATGAGGAATAGAGCATCTATTTAAAGCAGAGATAATACAAGAGCAAAGAATAAAGGCTGAACGGCTAAGAAACCTCCTACTTAGCCATCCAGCCTTTGCTAAACCAAGTCCAGCTAGAGAACTAGAATTTTCCTATCAGAGAAACTACGGTTCTGGCCTTGGACAAGGTTTAGTTAAATTAAACCCTAACCTTACGGCTGTAACAGTTATCACTAAATCTTCCAAGATACTTAGTTCAATTTCTAAACTGACACTTACTTACAGAACCAGCTTTAGCTGGACAAACTATCAGAGCTAAGAGAAACCATAACCCCATTGGTGGTTAATCCAAGTAGCATTTGTTCATTGGGGTGAATCACTTTGCCCGTTAAGGCACAGTGTTGTTCTTGTTGGGCTGTCGCAGAGATGATGGAGCGGATGTCTGCCGGGGAAAGGGAAGGAGTATAATCACTCGATCGCTGCTGGACATAATTCCATAAAATGTCCCGAATCAGTGCCTGGTATCCTTGATTACCGGATAATTCTTTCAGTCTTTCCTTCAACTCTCGTTCCAGACGAATGCTGGTTACTTCCATCTCAGTGGTTGAAGTACGGGTCAACGCTTGCATACAATCCTCCCTATAGCAGCAGGTACATTCGTAATACAAGTGTAGTATAACGAATGAAATATTCAAGGGGCTATAGGAAATAGAGTTCGAGCAAACCACAATTGCAACAGAACGTAACGTAACTTGTGCACAGGTGAGTTACAGAACGTTTTAAGCTTTTAAGGGTTAAACCTTGTCCACTAGCATTATGTTTCCAGTCCATCGTCCTCGTCGCCTTCGCAGCCATCCTCAACTTCGTCGCATGGTGCGTGAAACCGTTCTGACCACCAGCGACCTGATCTATCCCTTGTTTGCTGTACCAGGGGATGCGATCGCCAACGAAGTTCGTTCGATGCCGGGAGTCTTCCAGCTATCCGTTGATAAGATTGTGGAGGAAGCCAAGGAAGTCTACGATCTGGGTATCCCAGCCATCATTCTGTTTGGTATTCCGGCAGATAAAGACACCGATGCCACAGGTGCCTGGCATGATTGCGGCATTGTCCAAAAAGCGGCCACAGCAGTTAAAGAGGCTG
This sequence comes from Oscillatoriales cyanobacterium bin_317, assembly GCA_037442585.1. GTDB lineage: Bacteria > Cyanobacteriota > Cyanobacteriia > Leptolyngbyales > Leptolyngbyaceae > Leptodesmis. The sequence goes on along the minus strand of JBBIQC010000186.1, from coordinate 6,143 downwards.
TGCCCGACTTGATCATCATCGCCGATACCTGCCTGTGCGAATATACTTCCCACGGACACTGCGGCTATCTGGAAGTGGGCGACTTAAGCGGACGAGTACTCAATGATCCCACGCTGGAACTGCTCAAGAAAACGGCTGTGTCTCAGGCCAAAGCAGGGGCAGATATCATTGCCCCTTCCGGGATGATGGACGGCTTTGTGCAGGCGATTCGGGAAGGATTGGATGCTGCTGGATTCCAGGATACACCCATCCTCTCCTATGCCGCGAAGTATGCCTCCGCTTACTATGGCCCCTTCCGGGATGCGGCAGAGTCGGCACCTCAATTTGGCGATCGTCGCACCTATCAGATGGATCCAGGTAATTCCCGGGAAGCCCTCAAAGAAATTGGCCTGGATATTGCCGAAGGAGCAGATATGTTAATGGTCAAGCCTGCTCTGTCCTACATGGATATCATCTGGCAGGTGAAACAAGCTTCTAATCTCCCAGTTGCCGCTTATAACGTCTCTGGTGAGTATTCAATGGTAAAAGCAGCCGCCCTGAATGGCTGGATTGATGAACAGAAGGTCGTGATGGAAACTTTAACCAGCTTCAAACGAGCTGGGGCTGATTTGATCCTCACTTACCATGCCAAGGATGCGGCTCGCTGGCTGAATGAATAAAGTAGATAGGAACTGACAGGTGAGGGCGAGTACTTTCCAGCAAGTTGCATTCAGAGACACTGGCTTGCGAAAATGGAGCCTATGACTTCTGAAAAAACTTCCGAGCCATCTCAGTCCTCACCGTCATCCTCGGTTAAATCTCCCTGGAAAATCTGGTGGGATAATTTTCAAATTTTGTTTGTAGCGCTGATCCTGGCGTTGCTGATGCGTTTATTTGTGGCGGAACCTCGTTTCATCCCTTCCGATTCGATGGTGCCAACACTGGAAATTGGCGATCGCCTGGTCGTCGAAAAAGTGTCCTATCACTTTCATCCACCTCAATTTGGTGACATTGTGGTCTTCGACCCACCTCCTCAGTTGCAGACCCTGGGATTTACCAAAGATCAGGCCTTTATCAAGCGCATTATTGGGCAACCGGGACAAATTGTGGAGGTCAAGGATGGCAAAGTTTTTGTCGATCGCACGCCTTTAAAAGAACCTTACATCGCCGCCCCCCCGGATTATCGGATGGCCCCCGTTCAGGTTCCCCCAGGAGAGTTCTTTGTGATGGGAGATAATCGGCCCAACAGCAATGATTCTCATATCTGGGGTTTCCTGCCAGAGCAAAACATTATTGGTCATGCCTGGTTCAGGTTTTATCCCTTTAATCGAATTGGAGAAGTAAAGTAGGAAAGACTAAGAATTAGAAATTATGTCTATTCGGAGTTTAATGTTATTTTGCATCTGTCCGATTTTATTCAGGGAGTGTAGCAATGTCGAAGCTAGAGCAAGCCATTCAATTGGCAACTAAGCTTCATGCTGGACAGACAGATAAAGCCGGGAAAGATTACATTGAACATCCTTTGCGGGTGATGGCTGCTGTAGATAGTGAAGTTGAAAAGATTGTTGCAGTATTACATGACACGCTAGAAGACACTCCTATCACTTTTGCAGAATTAGAAAGCCAATTCGGAACTGTTGTGGCTGTTGCGATCCAGGCATTAAGCAAACAACATGGAGAGGATTACTGTGACTTTATCAAACGACTCAAAGAAAACCCAATTGCAGCTAAAGTCAAAATTGCGGATCTTAAGGACAATATGGATCTGTCTCGTTTAGAAAAATTTACTGAAGCTGATCTGAGACGAACTACAAAGTACCAAAAAGCTTTGGAAATACTCGAGAGTTTTGCATGAATTCGGAGCTTCTTGACTTGCTCTCAATTCGTTATTCAAAATTTTAGATAGTGCATCAGTTGGGCAGTCAACTCTTTTGAGAGAGATAGTCTTCGCTGCAGGTGGGGAAGGTTACTGTAGGGGCGGTTTTGAACGATCGCCTTGGCCAGATATAAGTCCAAAACCGGGATGCGGGTCAGGGCTTGAACGGAGGCGGTATTGGCATTGATGGGCTGAATAGTATAAATGCTGTCCGCCTCATAGTGGCAAAATCTCAGGATCGGTTCCCAGGGTTTGAGCCGAGCAGGGGGTTGGTTGAGAGCAGCCGCTACATCCTCCAGGGAGTGAAAATAAATGCCCGATTGGGTTAAATCCACCAGGGTGCGGGCCTGATGAATCGAGAGTCCCGGCAAGCGCAGCCAATCATCCACTCCAGCCTGATTAACGTCAATCTGAATCCCTAAACTGGCGGCTATCTCAATTTCCTCAAGGGATTGAAAGCGATAGTAGGGATCGTTGAGAATGCGCGATCGCAACGAGTGAGAGTGGGTCAGGTTGGCAAACCAGTTGAGGATAGGCATAAGGGGTCAGTTGAGAATTAAGAATTAAAAATTAAGAGTTTTGAGTTCTAAGTTTTGAGTTTTAAGGTTGCTCTGAACTAGAAATTTAGCACTGAGCGCTTCAATCTTTTCTCGTGTCTCACCCGCAGTAACCAACCAATGACCAGTGACAGATGGCAAATGATCAATCCCTTCTGCCCTCTACCCTCTGCTTTTTCCTAACCCATTTGATCCAGTAACTGGCGGCGTTTCTGTTCAAACTCATATTCTGAAATCAGGCCATCTTCCCGGAGTTGATCCAGTTTGCGAACGGCATCGGCGATCGCTCCAATTTTGTTCGGATCAACTTGGGGAGTGGGAGCAGAGGCAAGAGTCGTGGTTGAGGATAGCCCATGATTGAAGCGCAGATCAAACTCATCCGAGTCCTGAAATAAATACCAGACAGCCTCAATCCCACTGGCAATCCGAGGAATGGGAGTCCAGAAAAGCAGAAGATATACCATTCCCCAGATGGGTTGTCTGAGATAGAACTTATGGAAGCCTGCGATCGGAGCGACAGCACCAGCCAAGGCCAACAGGGAAGCAACCTTGCGATCTTTGGGTTTACTCAATAGATCTTTGGACTTACTGAACACGATGGCTCACTCCATCAGAACGACTGTACTCTCGTTGCCCCAATTCTATCCTGTTCCTCTCGTCCGTCCGTGGAGAGAAGCCAGTAAGATTTGGGAGCCACTGTCCTGTTCCGTGAATAAATGCACAGTACATTAAAGTAGGACTTGGGGATTTGCTGATGCTAATACGAGATTTCTTTAAAGACTTTATGATAACCAAAATAACTGGTTACAGTAGAAAATAAACTTGTTCCAGTCTAGAATTGTGTTTTTTTTCACAAGAAAACTACAATTCTGGCTGGGCTTGGTTTAGTTACCTTAAATCAGGCAATCAGAAAAACGGCTGGATCTACAGAGAATTTTAGATTGTAACTATCCCTGTAAGGCTGCTTGTCAATGTCATATAGCGCTCTTCCCTCGGAATGGATAAGACAATTTGCTGACCCCTACGCCATCTTAGGAATTCCAGTAGCTGCGGACGATCGCCGTGTCCTGAAGCGCTACCGTGATATTGCCAAGCGGCTCCACCCCGATCGCTACGCTCTGGCCGGAGGAAATGAAAATGAACTGGCCACCCAACTGTTCGCTCGCTTAGTTAATCCAGCTTATGAACAGTTGAAACAAGATAAAGGGCGTGCAGAACACACGGCCCTGCTCCGGATTAAAGTTCGGCGGCCGTGTCGGGAAGGCCCACTCACCCCTGACAGCGAGATTGCCCGTCAGCTGATGGAGCATCCCGTAACTGGAGTAGACACCTTTTACGAACAGTCCATTAGCACGCTGGCCCAGTCTCAATATGAATCTCTGGAGTTAGAGAAATTTGAATCCATTACCCAGCAGATTAGTGAGCTAAATCTGGTTTATTTGCAGCTCAAAATGGGGGATGGGATCGTTCGAGAACGGCGTACTGGACTCATAGCAGCAGCAGAAGCCCAGCCCGTACAGTTTACCCCTGCCCCCACGAATCCTGAGGTGGTGACGGAGAGCTACGACCAACGCCACTACCGCAGGGCACAAGAGTACGCCAAAAAAGGAGCCTGGAATCAAGCCATACAAGAGTTGCGGGATGCCATTAAGATCAAGGCCACCAAGAGTGAATATCACTCCTTATTAGGAGTTGCTTATCTACACCAGCAGAACTTGCCAGGAATGGCGAAGGTGCATTTAAAGCGAGCTTATGAACTGAACCCGAAAGATCCGCTTGTCTTAAAATTTGGGGCAAAGGTTGGGTTGCCAGTTACATCGTCTGGGCGCGCTAATAACACCAGCCAACGTTCTCAGCCAGCCAAGGCCCAACCAGCCCCAGCCCGATCGAGCCAGGACAGACCGAAACGATCGCAGCCAGTCAAGCACAGAGGGTTTTGGGCCTGGTTGTTAGGTAAGAAATCCGATCGCTCTCAATTCAGCCCTGGTGTCCAACAAAGCGTAAAATCTCAGAAACGAGGTTGGCTGGCTGCACTCTTTGGCGGTCGGTAAAGGGATTTGGAGTAGTGAAACCCCTACTTAACCCAACCTCTGTCACTGTCCTAAGATAATTTGTATAAGCACTTCAAACCTGTTTCTCTCACATAGTTGAGATTTTAAAGCTATGGGATTTTTTGACTCTGAAATTGTGCAGCAGGAAGCGAAGCAACTCTTCGAGGATTACCAATCACTGATGCAACTGGGTAGCCACTACGGTAAATTTGACCGGGAAGGCAAAATCATCTTTATTGAGCAGATGGAAGCCATGATGGAACGCTATCGAATCTTCATGAAGCGCTTTGAGCTGTCTGAAGACTTTATGGCACAAATGACAGTAGAACAATTGAAAACTCAGTTAGGACAATTCGGCATTACTCCTCAGCAGATGTTTGATCAGATGAACATGACGCTGGAACGCATGAAAGCTGACGTTGAGAAGTAATTAAGCTGCAAAAGAATTATTGATTTGGGGACAGATTTACTCTGTCCTTTTTTGTTTGTCATCCACCGTAGGTATCGCAAAAGTGCCGGCATTCCTTCCGCCTCAAATATCTTAATTACCAGGAATAAAGCGCTTCAATTGACATCATCCCAATGGGTCTACCCGTGGACAGAGGGCATGTGGTTTAGTGATGGTTTAAGTCTTATCAAGAATGCTGATCAGTCATCACCAAACAATTTCGAGACTGCGATTCAGGCTGATCAAAGCATTAATTAAACCTTGTTCAACTCCAGAACCGTAGTTTCTCTGCTAGAAAAACGACCGTTCTCTAGCTGGACTTGGTTCAACTAAAGGCAGAAGCTCACAACGAGCAGCCGTAAGCGAGGCAAAACACATGTCTGGGTTTGATTCTTCTCAAGATGGAACTTCCACCAAAGTTGAAGAACTGGAAGTTTCGTCAACAACTGGAAATAGTAAGCGATCGCCCTTCCGCTCAAAACCGTCTAGCCAGCGCTGGTTAGCGATTTTGGGACTGGTTCT
>JBBIQC010000186.1:0-700 GCA_037442585.1 Oscillatoriales cyanobacterium bin_317 | reverse complement strand
CCCTAGGGGTAGGATTTGGCTGGCGTTGGTGGCAGGCCAGCCATTCCGGGCCGAAGCCAGGAGCCATGCCTGGGATGGCTGGCGGAATTCCGGTGAAATTGGGAACCGCACAGGCCGCTCAGGTGCAAGATTCGTCAGAATACGTGGGATCCCTGGATTCGCGCCAGTCGGTTGTGCTGCAGCCCGAAATTACTGGACGAGTGAGTCAGATCTATGTAAAAGCCGGCGATCGGGTTCGCAAAGGCGATCCCTTGATTCAAGTCAAACCCCAGGAGCAAGAAGCTCAGTTGGCGAGCAATCTGGCAGCCGTGAATTCCGCTCGTGCGGCCCGTTCCAATGCTTTGTCTCAATTTCAGGCCCAGGAAGCGAATCGGATTGCCAAACAGGCAGAAGTAGACTTACAGAATCAGCAGTATCAGCGAATTCAAGCTTTGGTCAAGGAAGGAGCGTTACCACAGCAACAGTTAGATCAGGTGGAACGCGATCGCTTTAAAGCGATTTCGGAATTAAGGGCACTCGATCGCCAGATTCAAGCCGCAAGAGCCAATCTGGCCGAAACCGAAGCCGGTCTGCAGCAAGCTAAAGCCAATGCCAATGTAACTGGTGTGCGACTGCAACAGACGACTACAGTAGCTCCCTTTGATGGGGTGGTAGGTGACATTCCCGTAAAGCTGGGCCAGTTGGTTTCTACCAGCGACAC
>JBBIQC010000185.1:0-8281 GCA_037442585.1 Oscillatoriales cyanobacterium bin_317 | reverse complement strand
TTAAAATTCTTAAGTGTTTTCAATATAAGATCCTTCTCCATCTCTTTTAATCCACGACCCTGATTATTTTGCAATAAATGACGCACCAGCGTTGTTTTTCCGGCTCCCAAGAAGCCTGTCACGACGGTCACTGGAATCTTGTGCATGATCTGTACCTACTAAATGTAAATCGACTTTACGGATATGCAACTGGCAGGGGTGGCAACACAGCGTGTATCCCTTTTTTTGCAACGTCTGGACGTTCTTTATACGGAACTTTACCCTCAGCGCAAGCGACATACTGACCGCTAAATTGCAGGAGTTCAGGTACTGAATGAGTCGGAGACAATTCACTTAAGATGAATGTAAGCTTGGTGGGAGCCGCAAAGGCTACCACGCAAGCACGGCTACAAGCACCTAAACATCGAACTGGCTGCAAAGCAATCGCTTCGCGCCAATCACTGCCTACTAACCCCTCACTCAACTGATCAAAAAGAGATTGACCAGCACTTAATCCAGACTGATTTTGATCCGATTCTGATAAACGGCAAAGCACACAGACAAATAATATATGTTGAGTCATGACGATTACACAATTACAACTAAATTTTGCGATGGAATTGACGCTGGAGAGATTTCAGTATTGCGAACAGAACAACATAAATCGCAGACATAAATCGGCAAACCCAGAAAGTTTTTGATTGCGGTTGCGGTTGTCCTGCTATTGCAGCTTTCTCAAACGGATGCATGGCGGTAGGAATTTGCCCTCTTCGGTGCAGATGAGTTCTTAACATATAGTTCTGAGAGATTGGAGATCAGAGTTGTCACAGTTGTTCAACATTTACTTGAGCTGGTTGCAGTTGAAATTCTTCCCATTCTTTACAGACCTGTTCGTAGCACTGGAGTGGGGTAATGGGTAAGTCTTTCAAGTAGAAGAACGTCACCTGGTTGAAAGACTCTAATAAGAAAACGACTCCGGTAGTCGGATTGTAGGTATCCACTGCTTCCAGGATGTGGGCGTTCATAAAGTGATGGCGCAAAATCACTGTGTCAGGAGCGGCTAACCAGGCATTCAAGAAGGCGGCTAAACGGGAACGCGGCACAAAATAAGGTTTGAACGATTCCCCTGCAATGCCGACAGCAGAAGAGTTTGTGCTACAAACAAGGGCACCGCGATCGCTTCCTAAATACCCCATCCAGGCGTTGTAGCCGATCGCCAACAAATTTGTGGCAATAAACCCTTGCTGCCAGTCCATTGCTTCAGGAGCTTCACTCATAACGTCCTTCGTGGAGTAGGGTCTTCAAGCTGAAATTCCGACCAACGCTGCTGCATCTGCTGGTAACAGTCTGCCGGAGAGATGGCAAGATGTTGGAGCAGATTGATATCTGCCCGTCCATTTTGCTCAATTAACAGCAGGATTGCCTGGGCAGGATCATAAGTTTGAACTGTATCGATCAGGCGTTCAATTAAGGTTGCTTCTAAGCCGAGAGTTTGCAAATAGGCTGAAACATCAGATAGAGGAACAAAGTGGACTGTATACTCTACGATGTCACTGTTCCAATCCACAGACTTAGCATCCACGATCACCACTTCGCATACCACGATGCCCCGTCCCTGAATCAGAAACCCTTGCCATGCAGCGTGTCCTAGCGGTAGTAGGTTTTCCCGAATGAATAGATTTTGCCAGTAACCAAAACAGCCTTGCCACAAACTATCGTGTGGTCGCATGAGCTTCCTCCCGCAAATGGTTTATTGATGCTTCTGCGTTGCGGATAGCCCGAAACATCCCAAAGCGGCAAAGACCTGTACCGAACGCCAGTCGCATCAACAAAATGGTTGGCACTTCTCGTACCGACTTGATGAAACCGGAAACTCCATTGTTCATCCACCCTTGCGGACGAACAATGCCCTGCCAAATTGTATCCACCCAGGATGGAAGGGTTTGCTCTGTCCAGTCTGTGGTGATTACGTCTCTTTCAACAAATCCTGTTTCTGTCAAAAGCTCAGCGAAACCTTCAATGCTGGCAAAGGCTGGATGAGACCACTGATCGAGCAATTGTCTCATCACAATTTTTTCCCAGAAATTCAGCGGCTTTCGACGGTCATCTCGCTGATTCCAATCTGCTACCACCAGCACCCCACCAGGCTTGAGTACACGCATCAACTCTCTAGCAAAAATGGCTTTGTCGGGCATGTGAGGTCCCGCTTCGATCGACCAAACCACATCAAAACTGGCATCTGGAAACGACAATGCCATCGCATCATCTACTTGAAACTGAACAGTGAGTCCTTCAGGGGTGAGTTCTTGCGCCCGTTTGACTTGTTGAGGGCTAATAGTGATTCCGGTGACAGCAAACCCATAATCCCGCGCCAGAATGCGACTGCTGCCGCCGATTCCACAGCCTACATCTAAGACGGTTGTGCCAGGAGGTCGCTGATCCAACCCACCCCAACGCACCATCTCATGCACAAAGTCAGTTTTCGCTGCCAAAAAATCCTTGCGCTGTGGTGGTGAACCATAATGACCCAGGTGAATATGTTCGCCCCAGTAAAACTCCAAAATGCCATCTTCTGTCCATTCGTCGTAGGAGTGGGCAACAGAGTCTGATGACTGATAACGGCGAGCCGTGAGTAGATAAAGCGTGATGCTTGCCAATAATAAGGTGAGGAGAATGACCAGTCCGAAAACCAAGTGCATGTGAAACAGCCTGTTTGAATAGTTTGATTGGTATACTGCAACTGAGCGGTGCATTTTGATTGGCAACCGCAGTTGTATGCTTGTTCAACAGTGCTAACCCAACGAGAGTCATTTTCCACCGCCATAAATCCTGTTGGAAAACAGGTTGCACCCAGCTTTGCTGCAATTGAATTGCCTCTGGGTTAACGAACGGGATGTCGTAGTCGCTGCTGGCTGAGCACAAAGATGGTGTAAAGGGCAAAAAGCGCGATCGCCCAAATGCTGTCTCGCACAAACATTCGCAGGAACACATCAACCGTAAGACCATGCATGCCGACCCATTGATTGACCAGTAGAGTGCCGCTCTGATAGGCGGCAAATCCCAGCAACAGCGATATTCCTAACCACAAGCCCTGGACTGCCCAACTCCGGCGGCTAAACGGCTGCGGCATTGAGGCGATCAATACCACAGCAATCGTTCCTAATCCCATAGACACCCCCCACAAAAGGGCGATCGCACTCAGGGGATAGTGGCGAACGGTGAAGCCGTAGAATTGGTTGACAAACCAAATGAGCAAAGCAGAGACAATCGCTTGTCTGCGGTTGAGGGTAATGCCTGCTAGTGTGGCAAAGCTGACCAAAGGGACATGAGGATAGATAAGGCTGCTGGCACTACCAACGGCAAGTAAGCAATATTGCCACAATTGACCTGTGGCTCCAGCCTGGTGTGCCGCTTGCCAATTGAAACCGAAAAAATTTTTTAGACATTATCTGTACCTCGCAGATAGAAGTGAACATTAACGGCGATCGGCGGGCATTCTGACTCAGAGTTTTTGCTAAAAGTTCAGCAATCTCCTTACAGTTGCGGGACAGCGCCGGATTTGCACCGGACTTTCCCCCTTACGTCTGACGGCTGCTCCCCATCAGAACCGATGTCTCACCAAAGAATAGCATGGCGTGAGGAGAGCCGCACATTGTGAATCAAGCAGTTGAGCATACTTAATGTTGCGTAAGGTAACAACGAGGTTGAGTATTCCAACTTGCAGTGATACGCTCCTACTGTGTTTGATCGGCTCTGGTGGGGAACAGCCACCGGAAGTAATGGGGAAAGAGTAGTGCAAAGCTGCCGCTGTCCCGCAACTGTGATGAGAGTTTGTCCTCTCTAAGTCAGGATGCCCGCCGATGTCAAAACCCATGTTGGATAAACCAGTCTGCGAGGCTACAGACGGACATGAAATTGCGTCTAGTGTTGCGCCTTGCCATCATGGCAGGGCTAAGTTGCTATTTAATCGTTGGTTCGCCCGCGCCTGCCCAGGCGATGCACATTATGGAAGGGTTCTTACCTGTGCAATGGGCGGTATTTTGGTGGATCGTCTCCTTGCCCTTTTTCATTGTGGGACTGCGATCGCTGACTCGCATTACCCAACAAAATCCTGAGTTAAAGCCACTGCTAGCGTTAGCAGGCGCATTTACCTTTGTCCTATCTGCTCTAAAAATTCCTTCAGTAACAGGCAGTTGTTCACACCCTACGGGGACAGGCTTAGGAGCGATTCTGTTTGGTCCTTCGGTGATGACGGTGTTAGGTGCTCTGGTATTGTTTTTTCAAGCATTGTTACTAGCCCACGGTGGCTTAACAACCCTCGGTGCCAATATGTTTTCGATGGCGATCGTTGGTCCATACGTGGCGTATGGCATCTATCATCTGATCTTGAAAACAGGGCACCAAAAGGTCGCCATTTTTCTGGCTTCAGCCCTGGAAGATTTGCTTACCTATATTACAACCTCAATTCAGCTTGCATTGGCTTTTCCTGCTGCCCAAGGTGGCTTTATGGCAGCGTTCCTTAAGTTTGCTGGAATCTTTGCCGTGACCCAAGTTCCTCTAGCGATCAGTGAGGGATTACTGACGGTGCTGGTGTGGAATTGGCTACAATCTTACGCTCGCCAAGATTTGGAAACCTTGAAGGTATTGAAGCAGGAAGCCTAGAACTATGAGCAAACCATCCCCAAAATACGAGAACTGGCTACTAGTAATTGGAGTTCTGGCGCTGGCAGTGCTGCCATTGATCTTTGTCAAGGGTGAATATGGTGGTTCTGATGACCGTGCTGAAGCCGCGATTGGGGAAATTCAACCCGGATACGAACCCTGGTTTAAGCCCTTGTATGAGCCACCGAGTGGGGAAGTAGAAAGCCTTTTATTTGCTTCCCAAGCGGCATTGGGAGCGGGGGTGATTGGCTATGTCATCGGGCTGTACCGCGGCAGCAGTAAGCGACAGGAACAGGAGAAAGAGTGATTGCATCATCATCTTGATGTTTACACTTACGCAAATCGCCTCCGACAGATTTCGCCGCAACAAAAGCTGTTATTTGCGATCGCAGTGCTTGTAATTGCCCTGATCACCCATCCCATTCCACAACTGCTGATTGCGGTTTGGTTAGGGATATGGACTGTAGGATATGCTCGCATCCCTGCAAGGGTTTACCTGAGTGTTTTGATGGTTGCTGGACTGTTTTTTCTGACCAGTATTCCTGCCTTAGTGGTGAATATTGTTGACGTTGATCAGGCTGCATCCGTCCAACCCGATCTAGTTGCCGGTATCACGCTTGGCAATGGATATTTCTTTGTTAGCCGAACTGGGCTAATCCAAGCCTTCCAAATTGGCATAAGATCGCTTGCCTGTACGTCCTGCCTACTGTTTCTACTATTTACCATTCCGTTTACCGATCTGTTGCAGGTGCTACGACAGTGGCGTGTGCCGATACTGCTGACTGAACTGTTACTGCTGATGTATCGATTTATCTTCTTGTTTTTAGACGTGGTGACTGAACTGCAACTAGCCCAAAGGGCTAGAGGTGGCTATCGTACCCGTCAGCGTTGGATGTATAGTGTGGGGCTATTGGTGAGCCAATTATTGGTGCGATCGCTGCAACACTACCACCGATTCTCTCTTGCCCTAGCATCTCGTGGCTTTAACGGTAACTTTCAAGTTTATTCCAACGTGTCTCATCATTACTCCAAACGCTATGCGATCGAATCTCTAATTGGATGTACAAGCTTAGTGATTTTGAATTTTAGCTTTTAGATTTTGGGTTTTTATTCACCCATCACCCGTCTACTCCCCCACTCTCCCCACCTTTCCATGCCGTCAGCCCTCCTCGAGTTTCAAGCCGTTTCCTACACTTATCCTGGTACAACCCAGCCTGCCATCCAGAACCTCAACTTAACGATCTTCGCAGGGCAGAAGACGGTCATTTTGGGACACAACGGCTGTGGCAAATCAACGTTGCTATTTCTGGCAGATGGGTTATACCGCTGTAGTTCTGGTGTGATTTCCTGGAAAAGAGAACTCCTCCGCTATCATGCACCTGTTCTGAATCAGTGGCGGCAGCGAATTGGTTTGGCATTTCAAGATCCAGAGCAACAATTGGTGGCTGCGACCGTTGCCGAAGACATTTCCTACGGACTCTGCAATTTATCATTATCCAAAGCCGAAGTTGCCCAACGTCTGCATCAAACCCTGCGCGACTTCTCCCTTCAAGATCTCGCCGATCGCCCCCTCCATCACCTCAGCCTGGGGCAAAAGCGACGGGTGGCACTGGCGGGTGTGATGGCATTAAAACCAGAATTGCTGTTGCTGGATGAACCCACTGCCTTTCTGGATCGCCTGCAAACCCTTCATTTGTTTAAAGAACTCGATCGTATCCATGACGCTGGCACGACCATTGTGATGGCAACCCACGATCTCGATCTTGCCTATAGCTGGGCAGATTGGGTGATTGTGCTGGATGAAGGACGATTGGTGCTATCCGAGCAAGCCCAGCAGGTTTTCACGCAGATGGATGTCCTGAACCAGTTACAGCTGGGGATACCCACCCTTCTGGAATGCTGGTATGCACTTCCGGCAGTCTGGCGCGATCGCCGATCGCCCCTAAAACGATTGCGGAGTTGCGATCTTACGGGCTGAACCGTTTTACGGTATGACTCAGAAAAGCTCCAACGGAGAACTCGTTCATTCTCTACTTTTATCAAAGAGGTCAAAATGCAGGAATCGACTTATCCCATTGCAACTCCAAAGTCTAGCCGCTGGTCGGTTGTTTGGAGTGCCGTTGCCCAACATCGTTTCTGGATCGTGCTGCTAACGGCGATTGGCAGTTTGAGTAGCGTCATCTATGCCCATGCTCCCCTGGTTGCCTTTGGGGCGATCGCCGGAACCACCTTGCGTCCCAAACGCGCTTTCGGTGCAGCGATCACCATCTGGCTGGCAAATCAGTTATATGGGTTTGGGTTGCGCCACTACCCTCAAACGGCAGAATCAATGATCTGGGGATTGGTGATGGGACTGGGAACGGTAATGGTCACCGCGATCGCTGCCCTGCGCCCTACCTTCAGCCAAATGACTCGCAAAGGACACGGGATCTGGGTAGCGATCGCCCTTCTGACTGGATTCGTGGTTTTTGAAGGCTTGGTTTTATCGCTGGGGTTTCTGCTGACCGGAAGTCATGTTTTTACCTGGGCAATCCTGGGTCGCCTTCTGATGAAAGAGGTGCTGTGGGGATTTGGACTAACTTTGATTCATTTCGGCTTTGCCCAATTTCTGACGGCTGGAGGTGATATTAGACCCTGACTTGAATAAGATCTGAACCGCCATTCAGATGGGAATGATTCTCGCTATCATAAAGGGATAGCTGAGAATGGATTTACGATGACTGGTTCTTCTTCCCGAAAGCAAACGGTTCCTCCGGTTGAAGCACCTGGATGTGGTGAAACCCTGGTTCATCTCGACACGGTGCGGCAGTTACAGGGAGACGTGTTGGCGACGGATAAAGCTCAGCGCATGGCAGAGTTTTTTAGCGTCCTCTCTGATCCACATCGGTTGAAATTGCTTTCAGCACTGGCTCAACGGGAACTCTGTGTTTGCGACTTAGCGGCGATTGTCAAAATGGGTGAATCGGCAGTCTCCCATCAGTTGCGTGTGTTGCGATCGCAGCGGTTGGTGAAATACCGTCGCAAGGGGCGCAATGTTTACTACAGTTTGGCAGATGACCATATCATTGCTCTCTATCGAGAAGTGGCTGAGCATTTGGATGAAGGCTAGCATCTCCCGATAGTCATCTGAACTCATCCACCGATCACAATCCGCTTACTACGGGATATAATCTCCGTTATCTGAACAATCTTTCAGATGTTCATGTTTATCCCGAAGCGGTATTCCTATGGCAGAACCCCATCTCCACAACGATTGCTGCGGTCACAGTCATCCCCACAATCACGACGAACCGCATCACCATCCGCAGCCCGTTCCTGATTCAGTCGCGGCTCATGACCCCTGTTGCGGGAGTGAACCCGTTGTCGCGGCTCCTATCACTGCCACTCAGCATCAGGATGGGTGCTGTGGACATGATCACGGTCATAGCCATGATCATGGGGCAGATGGGTTCAGTTTGAGACGAGAGCTACGACCGATTGCCATTGCCGCGCCTCTGTTTCTGGCTGGGTTAATCTTTCACAATGCTCTGCATGGCACACCCTTTTCCATCGCCGAATATGCGGTTTTGATTCCGGCGTATCTGACTAGTAGTTTGTCACGAAAGATTTGATGGATAAAGTCGCTTGAGTTTGATCCGGG
>JBBIQC010000184.1:0-8286 GCA_037442585.1 Oscillatoriales cyanobacterium bin_317 | reverse complement strand
ACGATCTGGGTTTCCTTTCCAAAGATGGTGGTTTCGTATGTAACACAGTACTTAGACATGATGGCTCTCCTTGAATTAATCAATTGATTTTCAGATTCAGTAAGCCAGAGCCGCACAGCCAAACGCCCACGGCTGCGTGTAGCCAGACATTGGATCGCAGTCAACGAACCAGAATGGGCGAAATAGTTTGCGGATGGCTTGAAACATTGGTTAGCTCCGGGTAGATAGTGAGTAGTGTTTACGACAAAGACGGGGGAAGAAAATATTCAAGAATGCCCTTCGGGAGCCGTCTTTAGCCGTCTTTAGCGTCTTTTTTGCCTTTTCGCGTCTCAAACTGTCTCACGCCTACATCGGCAGTGCACCGAGGGCGGAATGAGGCGCGATCGCGGGCGGTAATGCAAAATCAGGCACAGTGAAAGCGTCCAGAATGTCCACAATCTGCGGCTTCTGTCTGGCTTCCTGTCTGGCTTGCAGGCGTTGAGCAATCTTTTGTTCGATTCGGACTGCAACTGAATCAATGCGATCGACCGCTGCTTCTGCAAAACGATCCTCGAACTGGCTCAACCGGGCATCTAGAGCCTGTAAACTACTGGCGGTTTCCTGGGCACGGATGGCGATCGCGCTATTGATGGTTGAGCCGTTCTGCGATCGGTAGGCTTCGGCATTGAATTGCTGTTGGTGGCGATCGGCTGGCGGTTGTTGGGCGCTGGGATGCTGGGGGCGGTTCTTGTTGGGCAGTTCGGGAGATTTACCCTGAACTGAATTCTTTAAGGCATTGGTATTAATTGGCATTGGATTCAATCTCCTTAATCAGTAATTGTTTGAACTTTTCAACAGATCTGCACCGTTTCAGAAACAGCACCAGACTGGTCAAAGCAGCTAAATCGCCATCGTCATAGAGGCCGAATTCATTGGACTCGATACTGAGTTCCTGAATCCACCACAGCAGCGTGCGTTTAGGCACCCGCTTACCCCTCACTCTTGAGAGTCTCCAGGCCAGTTCCTGTAACGAATGTCCTTCCGGCTGTAATACTTGGGCTGTCATTGTTTTAATGCTCCTATTGCGTGGCAATTGCAGGACTGTCCCTGTGCAATGCGATCGCAACGAGATTCAACTGTGTTAGCATACTAGCACAGTACTACCACTGTGCAACCACTGTGAGGTTAAATTACTAGGACGGTGTAACCTATGAGTATTGAAACCATGAAGGGAACTGACTCCGTGCCAACCGACAAGGCGAAAGTCTTCGCCTACATTGACCCAGAACTGAAAAAGAAGCTTGAGCGTTTAGCAGATAAGCGGAACCGCTCGATCTCCAACATGGTCGAAACGATGATCCGGGAGGCAGTAGAGGAGGCAGAGCAAAAAGGAGAGCTGAAGTAAGGAGCGATCGCAAATCTTTACGCATAAAGACACATACGGGTGTGATCTTTTCTGAGGTTGGGTATAGGATCTGACCATCGCGTAACGGGTAAATCCAATGAAGCGAATCACAGTCAGCATCCCAGAGGACATTTACGAACTGCTTGAGCAGTGGGGCAGCACCGAGGATCGCAGCATCCCCAATCTGGTAGCCCATTTAGCCCGCAAGGGAGCACTGCAATGGAAAGAGCAGCAGGAACAACAACCTAAAGCAAGTTGAGGCGATCGCTATGATTGCAATCAAAGAACCGAGATTATTGACATTTGAGGAGTTCCTCGAATACGACGATGGAACAGATAACCTGTATGAGTTGGAGGACGGGGAGTTAGAGTTAATGCCCGATCCGTCATTCCAACATGAGAATGTGGGCGAATTTTTGGCTGACGAATTCAAGTTTGAATTCCGTCGGTTGAAACTTCCCTATCTTGTCCGTCGTTTCTTATCAGTTAAGATTGCAGCCAAAACAGGGAAAAAGCCTGATGTAGTTGTATTTCCAGAATCGCATTTAGCAGGTGTTGACCTATCAAAACCTGCGTCTCTGACTAAGACTCCGCTCTTGGTGGTAGAAATTGTCAGCGGCGGCAACTGGAAAAATGATTACACCAAAAAAAGGTTTTATTACCTGAACATTGAGGTTCCTGAATATTGGATTGTTGATCTGATCCCTAAAGGCTCAGGCGATTTTCTTGAAGTGAAAGAGCCGACTGTAACAGTCTGCCTACTGGAGAAGGGGGTCTACCAGGCTCGCCAATACAGAGGAGATGATGTTATCTCCTGCAAACTTTTCCCTGAACTACAAATCACAGTCAATCAACTGGTAGGTGCTGGGAAGCTGGCAGTGCGAGGCTAATCCATTCGCCAGGTCAACAGAGCGGGCGACGGGAGGAAGAAGTGCGATCGCACCTCTCATCCTGGAAAGTGTCGTATACAGAGAGATCGCTAGATCCCGATCCGTGCGTCACCCGTAGATAAAAAAACATTGTTTTTGCATGAATAGTACGCCTGAATCGGAAAAACTTACTACAATAATCTAAAGATGAGACTAAAAATCTTATGACAAGACTGGAGGCGCAATGAAAACCCTGAAAACTATTAATCTTTCGCAGAAGATCGAGCCAGACCTCAGTGAAAAATTGATTAGCTTGGCCCGGTCGCGTAAGGTTTCCAAGTCCCGGCTGGTGCGGCAAGCGATCGCAGATCTTGTCGAGAAATATAACAATCAAAAACCCTCGGAGGTGGCATGAAAGCTTAATCCGAGGGTTTTGTTTTTTGTTTAAGTTGACCAGCCAGAGCTTTCTTCAATCAATTTCTGCTCCACCTCAAGATTTCTAGCTAGTTTGGCGACCTGATAGAAATCTAACCCGGAGTCAGAAGGAGAAGACGAGGTGACTGGCATTCACCCCCCTTTTCAAAGGGGCTGGAAAAATGGACTTTGCCCAGATTAGGTGTGTGCATACACCTATCTCAATTAAATACGACGGATCTCGATTTCGCAATACTACCTTAGATCGGCTTTACGCCCATCCCTATTCTACGCTAATCGTCCGTAGATTGTCGGGATTCACACCTCTAAAAGCGGGAGGTACGACCTATCACGGGATCTTAAAATCCTCCTTCCGCCAGTCTTTCGCGCTTTGGAAAGCTGAACGGGTAGAACAGGGGGGGCAAACAAGCACCTGGTACGCAATCAAGCTGGACAGAGATGGGGTTAAGTTTGATGCTGATCTGGCTTCGCTTAGGGCAGAGATGCCTTTCTATGGCAGTTGTCAGAAGTGTGGTGAGCCTGTTTCAGCGCCGGGATTAGATGCTAGCCGGTGCCAGCGGTGCCACTGGGTTTCTGATCCGAAGTGGGTAAAAGCTCAAACCACCCGTTCCAGCAGCAAGGGTAAGGAGGGTGCGAGATGAATCCTCAAATCCTTCCACTTCTACCCTTTGAGACCCGCATTGAGCAGGAATTCTGCCAAGGTAGCGCGATCTCTCCTGCTCTGTTCAGGGCATCCGTCGAGATTGTGAATGACACCGAGGTTCTACCTGGTGGCGATGTTCGCTATCCAATTCATGAGGCACTGAACTGGCACATTACCCGATTTGGGCGACAGGCGCGAGCCAACTTACAAGCAGCAATTTTGCTAAATGAGGACGGCTCCCCCTGGCAGGTGAAGTTAAGCCATCCCCGAATAGATCGCCAGAAAGGTGAGCCAAATAAGTACGAAGCTCCAGCCGGTAATGGGTCGCGGGCTTTTCTGCCAGCTATAGACGAGGAAACCAGGCAGGATATCGCCAGCCGATATGGATGTGAAGTTCCCCCGTCAAACCAGAGCTTCTGGGCTTGGTTAGAGGAGCATCCAGAAATTTCAATTATCTGGACGGAGGGTGGTAAAAAAGCGCTTTGCCTTTTGTCATTGGGTTATGTAGCGATCGCTCTTTACGGGGTGTACGGAGGGTATCGCGCCGATGGCTCCCTAATTCCCGACGTGGCCCGGTTTGCTCAACCTGGAAGGCGGCAGGTTCTTGCCTTCGACCAGGACGCTAAGGAGAAAACCCGGCGCAAAGTTGAACGGGCTCTGATGAAGTTTGGGAGACTGCTGGAAGCCTCCGGTGGACAGGTAGCGATCGCCAGTTGGGATGGGCAAGAGGGCAAAGGGGTAGACGATTTAGTTGTCAATGCCGGAGCTGCGGCATGGGAGGCTTCTCACTCAAACGCGCTACCCCTCCAGCATTGGCAAATCTGGCAACGGCTCAACCATCGCCTGACCTGGAACCCGTCGATTAAAGTCAGCACTCACGACTTGTCCACACTTACCCCTGACCGTCTGCCAGCGTCGGGGATTGTCGCGGTCTCATCTGGCAAGGGTACAGGGAAAACAAAGCTGGCCGCTCGTTTGGTGGAAGGTCAGGAGAAGGCCCTATCCCTCAATCACCGCATTGCGCTGTCTCGCAACATCTGCGAGCGGTTGAAGCTGGACTATCGCGGGGATTTGGATAAAACAGCCGATGGTCGATTCATTACCGGGTCTGCCTATACCTTGCGGGTTGGTACATGCGTGGATGCTCTACTGGCAATCAATCCCCAACACTTTGCAGGTTGCGACTTGGTAATTGATGAAGCGGTGCAAGTCATCCGTCACCTGCTGACGAGTTCAACGTGTGCTCAAGACGGGAAACGGCCTGCCCTACTGTCCCGGTTCCATGAACTGATCCGGACTGCCCGCCGGGTTATCCTGGCTGATGCTGATTTGGATAACGGCACGTTGCACTATTTCAAGGAACTGCGGGGGGACGATGCCCCTGTCTTTCTGGTTCGGAATGACCACCAGAGCAAGCCTTACCCAGTCCGATTTGTTCGTGCAAACGACTTTGAAACCGTAGTCACTGATCTGATAGACGACTTGCATCAATTAGAGCAGGGGAAAACGCTGTTTGTGGCCACTGACAACAAGCGGGTGACAAAGGCGATCGCCCGCTTGGTCTCTAACAGTTTCCAGGAAAAGCGAGTGCTGGTCATCAACGCTGAAACCTCTGGGGGTGAGGCAGAACGGGAGTTTATCCAATCTCCCGACGCAGTGTTGCAGCGGGGGGATTATGACTTGATCGTCGCTTCCCCATCTCTGGCTACAGGGGTTTCTATCGAGTGCCAGGGCATTATCAAGCGGGTCTATGGCATCTTCACTGGCGTATCGAGTACTGATGCTGATATTGCTCAATCTCTGGCTCGTGTGAGAGAACCTGTTGAACGGGTGGTATGGGTTGCGAATCGTGGCCGTAATTATTCAAAGGTAGGAAGGTCTACAAATCCCCTTGCTCTCAAAACTGCCTTGATGCAGCAAACGAGTGTCAACGTCTCCTTGATTCGCTCCAGCTTGAAAGAGGACACGATCGCAGCCGTTGAGCAGTTCGACTGGCAATCTGACCCCCACCTCAATCTCTACTGCAAGCTGGCAGCAGAACAGAACTTTTCTATGCTGCATTTGAGAGATGCAGTGTTGGTCCGGCTCAAGCACGAAGGGCACCAGGTCACCATTGAGGATCGAGAGTACGACCCCGTGGCCCGGTTCCTTTACCGTCAAGCTGCCACTGAGCAAAAACGGATAGATGCAGAGGCGATCACCAACGCTAAGGTACTGACTTACTTAGAAGCAAAGCTCTTAGAGCAGCAGGAGTCTCGCAGCCCTGAGGATGAAAAAGTATTGCACCGGTTTTATTTGTGTGAGTTCTACAGCATCGATCCGGACTCCCTCACCCCTGAATTTGTGCTGTGGGATGCAGAAGGGCGGCGACGCGGGGAACTGCTTAATCTGGAGGGATTACTGTACCCAGAATCAGCGATCGATTCGACCGCTAAGGCACTGGAAAAACAAGCCGGATGGAACCAGGGCGTTTGTCCGTGGGATATTTCAGGGGCCGCCCTAAGACGAGAGTTGAGACAGCGGCTGGGACTTGATAAGTTCCTCGACACCGAACGAGAATGGACGGCTGAAGATGTCGGGGAAGTTGCGGCGATCGCCCGCCAGCACAGTCAACTGGTGCAAACCGTTTTACACTTCACTCCTTCCGAGAAGCTTTCAGACGTGCAAATCGTTCACCAGTTGCTCAGTCAGCTTGGGGTTAAGGTCGATTACCGATGGAAAGGAACTGGCTCCGGAAAGCATCGGGTTTATTTCCTTAATGCTCAGGTCTGGCAAAACCTGACTGATATTCTCGAACGCAGGCAGCAAAGGCGCATAGAGATAGAGCAGCGCCAAACTGAAAAAGGATCACCCCTACCTTTAGTTAGTAGAAATCTGACGGGTGATCCTACTCCCACAACTACAGAAAGCCTTGAGAAATGGTTATCCTCGGAGTCTTTGAACGATGTTCGTCAAAGGTGGCGGGAGGCAGATACCGTCGAAGCGCGGGAGGCGTTGCGGAAAATGGTTCCTCCTGAAGTACTAGAGAAGGCGATCGCGTGACTTTCCCTCCCTTCCACCCCGGTGATTTGGTTCTCTTGACTGGTGGTGGTTGTAATCGTCCTCCATCTGAACTGATGGCAGTCTGGACCGTCGTTGCAGTTCGGGGGAGTCAAGTACAGATCAAGTTTGAGCCAGAGCATCAAACCGTCGAGGGGTTAGAGGTGAAAGGCGATCGCACCTTTCCAGTATCATGGTTGGTTTTGTATCGATGCGTTGATACTGGAGATGAGGATTTTTAGACTTGCATGACCGCGAGTAGCAGTCGCAGGTACAGTCGCAGGAGGACTGACGATGGCAGAGCACAAATTTATTGATCTGAGTACAGGTGAGGAAATCAAGGCATCACCACGGCAAAAGGCAAAAAGCCGGACGTTTATAGATCCCTCAATCGTTGCTGCTGCGGTTTTTCTTGAAGACGGCATTGGGCGTAGCAATCAAGATGTGGTCGCAACTGTGAGCACTTTGGACGATCTGAACTTTACCCAGGCAGATCTGGAAAAACGACTGACGCTTCAGATCGCGATTTGCGATCGCCTGTTTGCTCATTGCTCTACCCAAGCTCTACACGGCATGATGAAGGTTCCCCAAGCCTTACAAGTGATGGAAGTGGGATTGCGAGCTGCTGAACAATCCAGACGGGCGATCGCGACTTTGGACAGCTTGCGAAACCCCAAACGCCCCACCCAATTCATCAAACAGTATGTGGACAAGCAATTGAATGAACTGAGAGTAGAACAGTCCGCACCAGGCGCTACTGTAGAGGCAGACAAACAATTGGAGGCTTCTACCAGTGCCCAGATGGACTTCGGAGGCGAGACACAGGCAGCGGGAGCTGATTCAGGGTTGGAAGCCGTGGCAGTTGAGCACAGGCCCGAGCACCGACCCCGGAAAGGCCGCAAGCAGCAAAAATGCCAAGCTTAAAGGCTTTCGGGCAGAACTCCGGGAGCTTCAATGCCTCCTACTCGACCTGGAACGGGATAGACGCGCGATCCTGCACGCCGCAAATTTTTCTGATTTTTCCGACATTCTTAAAAACGAACTATTCAGCGATCGCTAGAACTCCTACCTGATGGATGTTTAAGCCTGTCATCACGGTTATACCGTGGTGTACCAGAAGAGATGAACCATTTCATTTTCTATAAGCTGCATTTTCGGCAAGCGATCTACCCTCAGCATCAAAAATCCTATAAGTAAAACTTTTGTGGGTACGGCTGGCGATTTCTGCCTCCTGTGTGAAACCTTAAGAGGATGTGGAGGCAGAGAAATCAGTGTCAAGTTTTGATGAAGAGAGGGTGCGATCGCGGGGAGACAAGGCAATTTGGAATTGTAGTGCTCTAATGGAGTGCTTCAAATGGGCCTGCTGCGATAATTCCAGTCCCCATGAAAATCATCCCTGTTGGAAGCTTCCTTTACGACAGTTACTTCTTGGGAATAGCAACAGGGGAGTCCATGACTCTTAACGTTTAGCAGGGTGGAATCACATTGGAATGTTTGAGCGATCGCGGTGTCGATTTCTTGGAACGACATTTCCCTCTCGAAATTAAGAGCAAGGCCAGATGAAAGCAACTGAAGTAAATTTTCTCAAGTTCCTCAAACAGCCCAATCAGTTTGTCATTCCGATCTATCAGCGTACCTATAGCTGGACATTGAAGCAGTGCCAGCAGTTATGGCATGACATTGTGAGAGCGGCTGATGAGGATATATCTGGGCACTTCGTTGGCTCCATTGTTTACATAGAGGGCAGTCTGTACCAGGTGGCTTCTGTCCCTCAGCTTTTGGTGATTGATGGGCAGCAGCGGTTAACAACACTTTCCTTATTCCTATCCGCATTGGGTAAAGTGGCTGAGGAGTTAGGGATCTCAGGGGGTGACAGCGAGGCTAGAAGGCAGACTGAATCAGGGATAGAGCGTGTA
>JBBIQC010000183.1:1467-8295 GCA_037442585.1 Oscillatoriales cyanobacterium bin_317 | reverse complement strand
AATGTCAGGCTTGTGGATACATCTACGAGCCAACCAAGGGAGATGACAAACAGCAGGTGCCCCCCGGAACTGCCTTTGAATCTCTACCGCAAAACTGGCGTTGTCCCGTTTGTGGTGCCCGGACTTCACGATTCAGCAATATTGGAGTGAAAGGCTCGCCCTCCGGGTTTAAGGAAAACCTGGGGTATGGTCTGGGGGTTAACAACCTTACTCCTGGCCAGAAAAACATTCTGATTTTTGGCGGGTTAATCCTTGCCTTTCTCTTCTTTCTCAGTCTTTATGGGTTGCAGTAAATCAGGAACCATTTGAGATTGCAAAAAACGTCCTGAGAGAAACAACCTGCTTTATGCTCATCAATTGTCTTCTATTAATACTGTGATGCGGATAGCCACATTCTTACAAAAAATCTTAGCGGTGCTGGCCGTTGCCATTCTCTGTACCGCCTGTGGAGGCTATCTTCCCTCTACTGGCGTTAATCCCTGGAAAGTGATCACCGTCCCCACGGATGCCAACCTGCTGGATATTAGCTTTGTCAATCATCGCCACGGTTGGTTGGTCGGTGCCAACGCCACTCTGGTGGAAACCACCGATGGGGGCAACACCTGGGAAATGCGGAGCCTGGATCTGGATCAGCCCTATCGATTTACCTCCGTCAGTTTCTCCGGAGATGAAGGCTGGATTGTCGGTCAACCTTCGATTCTGCTCCATACTGAAGATCAGGGTAAGTCCTGGTCTCGGATTCCCTTGAGTGAAAAGTTGCCCGGTTCACCTAATACGGTGCTGGCTCTGGGGCCAAAAGTGGCAGAAATGACCACCGATGTGGGAGCTATTTACCGCACAGCAGACGGGGGAAGAACCTGGAAGGCGATGGTGGAAGAAGCTGTCGGTGTGGTTCGGAATATTTCTCGTTCGGCAGATGGTAAATACGTCGCAGTTTCCGCACGGGGTAACTTCTACTCCACCTGGGAACCGGGACAGAGTGCCTGGGAACCCCATAACCGCAACAGTTCCCGCCGCGTGCAGAACATGGGATTCACTAACGATGGACGGCTGTGGATGTTAGCCCGAGGTGGACAGATTCAATTCAGCAATGAACCCAACGGAGAAGAATGGCAGGAGCCAATCAGCCCTGAGTTCTCCACCAGTTGGGGACTGCTTGACCTGGCCTACCGCACGCCGGATGAAATTTGGGTATCTGGAGGCAGCGGCAATCTGCTCCACAGTTCTGACGGTGGGAAGACCTGGGAGAAAGATCGATCGGTCGAAGATGTGCCTTCTAATCTCTACAAAATTAAGTTCTTTGGGCCAGAACAGGGGTTCATTATTGGTCAGCAAGGAAGGTTGCTGAAGTACGACCAATCGGCTCAGGCGGCTTAATCAAAGGAACCCGGCAAGGTTGATTGCTCAAGGCCAGCTAGAAGTAAAGTTTCCTTCTAATAAACTGACTTCTGGACTTGAACGAGGTTTAATTTGCGGGTGTCACTGTCTCGTATGATAGATGATGAGATCTTAACGAACTGTTGTTGGAGGACTCTGAATGGCTGGTACAACTGGAGAGCGTCCGTTTGGGGACATTATCACAAGTGTGCGGTATTGGGTAATTCATAGCATTACCATTCCGGCATTGTTCATTGCTGGATGGCTGTTTGTCAGCACAGGTTTGGCTTACGACGTATTTGGGACTCCCCGTCCGAATGAGTACTATCCTGCTGATCAGGTGAAGGCTCCGATCGTGACCAAGCGGTATGAAGCCAAACAACAGATTGAAGACTTTCTTCAAAAGTAGGTTTTAGTTAACTTCTGAGCAATATGACTAGCAATACTCCAAATCAACCTGTTTCTTATCCAATTTTTACGGTGAGATGGCTGTCGGTTCATGCCCTGGCTATTCCAACTGTTTTCTTCCTGGGCGCGATCGCCGCTATGCAGTTTATTCAAAGGTAGGCAAAGCTGTGGAAAGAACTCCCAATCCCAATAAGCAACCCGTAGAGTTGAACCGGACTTCGCTGTATCTGGGCTTGCTGCTGATTTTTGTGCTTGGCATTCTGTTTTCCAGTTACTTCTTTAACTAAACCAAGTCCAGTTAGAGAACTGGAGTTTTCCTATCAGAGAAACTACGGTTCTGGACTTGGACAAGGTTTAACTGGATCAGGCTGGCTTCATTGTCATTGCTTCTGTTCTTTGGACTCTTGCATTATTTAGGAGGTAAATCTCGTGCTGAATTCTGGAAGAATTCCCCTCTGGATTGTCGCGACGATCGCTGGCATCGGCGTACTGACGGTGTTAGGTCTCTTCTTTTATGGGGCTTACGCTGGTTTAGGTTCTTCAATTTAAACTTTGCCAAGTCCAGAAGTGTATTTCTCCTCCAGGGAATTCAGCTATCTAGCTGGACTTGGTTTAAGCGTCTCTTTGGTGACTTTGAATAATGCTTTTTAGAGACGTGAAGCTTCAGCATTGTTGGGGCGATCGCGTCTCTTGCTTTACAGGTCTTTAGACAACCGTAAAGATATTAAAAACCGCCTCTTCCAATGGAGAAGCGGTTTTTTTAAGTTTAGTTGGATGTTATGCAAGCAGAAACTTTAGATTCCGCTAGATTCCGCTTGGATCTTCCCGCTCGATATAGAGGAACAGGAGACCAAAAACAACTGCAGGCAGCAGCCAGCAGACTACAGGAATCAAAATCCAGGGTAAGAACGAAGCTGCGTATGAACCGGTCATAACGAAGTTTCCTATCAGTATGATTTCAGCATGAACTGTTCAGACTCTACTGCGAAGTGGCGCTTCATTGGTGAGTTCTAAAAATTCTTAATAATCCACGGGCTGTTCTACAGCAAGTTTCAGATGAGTGACCTACAGTCCTGAGATTGGGGGGTGGAGTATAGGGTGGGGGGCGCGGTGAATCCCCCACTTGCATCTCCACTACCTGCTGCTGCCGTCGCACCAACTCACTCAATTGTTGAGCTTGGGCTGCAACAGTCGCTACAAATTATTCAGGCTACCTATGTATCAGGCAATTTACTCAAGCTTTGAAGTTCAACAATGCTCAGTTCTGTATTGAGGTTTAAGGATGACGAGCCAGGATAGTTTGAATAATTTCTGCAACGGCTTGGGGCTGTTCCAGCATGGCTAAATGCCCGCAGTCAGGAATTTCAAAGACGTTGGCGGCACTGTCTTGAAATAGAGCATGGAAACTCGCTAAGTGCCTGACATACTGTGGTGCCATGACAGAATCCTGGGCACCCGCAATAAAGTAAAGCGGTTGGTGCAGTTTGGCTACGAGTTGAGGCAGTCGATGCACTTCAGCTTCAGTCGTAGATTCTAATAAAGCCCCTAGAGCAGCATCGGGATCGGCTGTCACAAAATCAATTAGTCGCTGTCGTGCCCAGTAGCGAGAGAGCGATCGCACTGTTCCCGCCTTGAAGAAAATCAGCTCTACGCCGGGAATCTGAGCCAGCCAACGAGGACGTAGTTTGACAATTTGTTGACCAATCGTGCGGAAGCGATCGAACTCTTCTTTGAGATAAATTCCCCCACCTGCATTAATGCAGATCACTCCCTGCACCTGTTCGGGAAATTGATAGGCTCCCCACAGGGCAATGCTCCCGCCCAGGGAATGGCCCACTAACCAAACTCTGGACAGGTGCAGCCGCTCCAACAACTGTCCCAGATCCTGAGCGTAGGAAGCCAAACTATAGCTGACTGAGGGCAAAACGCCTTGAACCACAGGCAAACAGGAACCTCCAAATCCCCTGAGATCATAGGCTAAGCATTGATAGGTGGAAGCCAATTGATCTATCAATGGGTGCCAGTATTGCCGACTCAAGAGCCAGCCATGAATAAAAACTAATACATCAGGAGAGCGGGTTGCAGGAGTGAGATCGTAACTGTGGGGAATGCCTGAAATATCAATAGTTGGCATGTGACTATCCTATCAGGAGGGGGACAGTTCCTGAAATACTGCTCACCGCAACGTTCGTTCATCCTAAAGGCTTACAGCCTGATGAGACGTAATTTCTAGAATAGAGGTGCAGTTCATGTAGGGGTAGGTTTAGCAAATAAGCCTTCTACCCTAGCGTTAACTTAACGGTAAGACCTGCTCCTACTTGAATTTGTAATGCTCCCAAATAGATTTCGTAGGTAACAGATGTGGCAGTTGGTTGGTCACATCCCATCATCATTGAGGAATTCTTTATGACCGCTACATTGTCTATACCTCAGTCGATCGCGGCCTGGTTAGGTGACGAGGCAGAAGACTTATTGACTTACAAGGCGAAGGTTTCCCAGGATTTGTTCCATCTCCCTGGCCCTGATTTTGTGGATCGGGTCTTTGCTCAGACCGATCGCAACCCGCAAGTGCTGCGCAATCTGCAACAGCTTTACTCAACCGGGCGGTTGGCCAACACGGGTTATATGTCTATCCTGCCCGTGGATCAGGGCATTGAACACTCGGCGGCGGCATCCTTTGCACCCAATCCAATTTACTTCGACAGCGAAAATATTATTAAACTGGCGATCGAGGGAGGTTGTAATGCCGTAGCGACAACATTGGGGGTACTTGGTAGCGTCTCCCGTAAATACGCCCACAAAATTCCCTTTATCGTCAAACTCAACCACAACGAATTATTGACCTATCCCAACCAATATGACCAGATTATGTTTGCTTCCGTGGAGCAAGCCTGGAATTTGGGAGCGGCTGCGGTGGGAGCCACAATTTATTTTGGCTCTCCCGAATCGACCCGACAAATTCAAGAAGTCCGGCAAGCCTTTGCCCGTGCCCACGAATTGGGAATGGTAACGATCCTGTGGTGCTATCTCCGTAACCCCATTTTTAATCAGGATCAAGATTATCATCTGGCAGCAGATTTAACCGGACAGGCAAACCACCTAGGCGTGACGATCGAGGCCGACATTATTAAACAAAAATTGCCGGAAAATAATAACGGCTATGGCGTGATCGCCCAGGCCACAGGCAAGAGTTACGGCAAAACGGATAAGCGGGTCTATTCTGATCTGACCTCCGACCATCCGATCGATCTCACTCGCTACCAAGTGCTGAACTGTTACGCCGGACGGGCTGGATTAATTAATTCCGGTGGCGCTTCAGGCAAAAATGATTTTTCAGAAGCGATTCGTACTGCCGTTATTAACAAACGGGCGGGGGGCTGTGGATTAATCTCTGGCCGTAAAACTTTCCAGCGTCCCTTTGAGGAAGGAGTGAAATTATTTCATGCAATTCAAGATGTTTACTTATCTTCTGAAGTGACGATCGCATAAATCAGCTAGGTCATCTGTAGGCAATGGCTCCTCTAGCAAGTGATGTAGCCGTAAATCGTCCGCTAGAAGGTGATGTGGCTATGAATCGTCCCATCGCAGATCGAGCAATGGCGTACGATCGGGATGCTATAGCTACGATCACGATCCTGATCTCTATAATCTGGACGAAAATCGCCGCGATCGCGTCTAACCAGGCACTGTTTGATGCCTGATGCTTTTCTAAGCGATTAGAACTAAGGGCGCATAACTCAGCGCCCTTGTTTGTCTAAAAGGCTGTGGAGCGATCGCCTCAGCCGATCGCTCCACGGTCTAACTATTCTCCTGGATCAATACGCGCCGTTGTCTTTGGGAAAAATGACCACACCGATCGTTTTTACCATGATCGCCAGATCCATCCAGAAGCTGCGGCAACTGGCGTAATACACATCAATTTGTACCCGCCTGGGATAGGGAATATCATTGCGTCCCGAAACCTGCCATAGCCCTGTGATTCCTGGTCGCACTGTGAGCACTCGATCCATATATTTTCCGTACTTAGGAAGTTCTTCCACCACCAGCGGCCGAGGCCCTACCACACTCATATCCCCTTTTAAGACATTCCAAAATTGGGGAAACTCATCCAGACTGGTCACCCGCAAAAACTGACCGATCCAGGTAATTCGGGGGTCTCGTCGTAGCTTGAAATTGTCTTGAAACTCCTGACGCAGCCGGGGATGAGTTGCCATCATCTCCACCAGCAGTTGATCCGCCCCATCCACCATCGTCCTGAACTTGATGCAGTTGAAGCGCCGATAGTGCCGCCCTACCCGTTGCTGGACATAAAAAACGGGGCCACGCGAACTCAGAGCAATCAGCAGAATCAGAATCAGGTACAGCGGAGAAAAAACGATCAAAACAGTCAAGGAAAAGCAAATATCGAATAGTCGCTTGGCTGTGTCCCCGTGCAGGGAATCGATTAGAAACGGCACCAGGCCGCGTCTAAGAATTGCACGAACTGACTTGCCGGAGACGAGTTGACTTTCCGCAGTCATTTTACTCCTTGCGTATCCACACCACACACAGTCCTGATCATAAAGCCATCGACCTCTTCTAAGCTGTCTTTAGTTCCAATTCAGTAAAAATTTCTTAAGTGAATCAGGATTCTTGGGGATCAGGCTAGAAAATTTGTCCGAAATTCTTGATAACAGCGCTCCAAAAACGCCAGGTATCGCTCTTGAAAAATTTTGGGATTGAAGAGTCCAGCGTGCGATCGCAAGAGATCGGCCTGGAACTGGGATTCGTAAGATTCAAACACCTCGATAGCCTGTATCACCTCCACTTCAGTCTGCTGCTGGAATAAAACACCCGTTCCCTTTTCGGGATGCTGTCGGATATCACGCACGGTTTCCAGAGTACCCCCAGCCCCGAAGGCAATCACAGGAGTACCGCACGCCTGAGCTTCCACCGGAGCAATACCAAAATCCTCATAGGCGGCATAGACAAAGGCTTTGGCCTGGGCCATGTACTGAGCCACAACTTCATGCGGTTGCCAGCCCAAGATCTGCACATTCGGTT